>CAYGOP010000009.1:0-26966 GCA_964351645.1 uncultured Candidatus Saccharibacteria bacterium
AAATTACTACTGGTTCTCCTGGTTTTTTCCGGTACACACTCGCGCCCGATTTTGCTGTGAGTTCGGGCGATACACTGGAGTTTCGGATTGGAAATCATACGTCAGTAGCTATACCAGGCTCGGTTACTTTCAGTACCTCTACCGGTACCACTACGATTCCTGCTGACATTGAACCAATTGAGAACTCGCTGACGCTCGGCAGACATGACCTAAAGGTGGAAATATTTAATGGAAGCTTGCTAGCAAACGCCGAACCAATTGTATTTTTAAATGAGCGAGTAAGTATTCCGAATCTAGATACCACTGAAGAGATTCCTCCATTTCGATTCAATGGAGCACCAACCAGTACAGTGGGAGGTACTACACTAAACGTAGAAATTTCTCTTGAGACAGACGAGTTTGCAATATGTAGATATAGCGCAACTTCAAGCGTTGCATATGCAGACATGATACTTCCGTTTACAAACACCGGTTTAGTTTTTCATAGTACTGTTGTGTCAGTCGTACCTGACTCAGTGGCTCGCTATTATGTCCGCTGTATTGACGATGAAGGTAACTTCAATATTGATGACTTTTTGATTCAATTTCAGGTTAATCCAGCACCGACTGGTAGCTCCACAGTCGACGGAGGGACCGAGGGTGACGGAACCGGAACCGGAAGTGACGGAAGTGGAAGTGGTGATGGAGGAGGAGGAACAACTGGTTCATCAGAAGGTGAAGAGCCAACAACAGGAGGGAGTTCTGGTTCTGGCGGTTCTGGTGGAGGTGGAGGTGGAGGTTCAGGTGCTAGTAGCGGAAGTACCGGTGCTGGGGGCTTTGAAAGTACCGATGGTCCATTTAGAAGTGGCGATGGTCGAGTGATTATTTCAGGGTACGCGTACCCAAATGCATTAGTGACTATCCTGGCTGATGGGCAGGTGGTGGATACGGTCAGAGCAAACGGTACGGGGCAGTACTCAATTACCATCGATGAGATTGCTCGCGGTGCGTACACATTTGGTGTCTATGCCGCTGGAGCTGATGGAACAAAATCTTCAACATTCAGCACTTCCTTTACAGTGACAGGCGCAAGAACCTCAGCGTTGTCAAACATCAACGTTGCTCCGTCTATAAAAGTTGAACCGAACCCAGCTGATCCTGGTCAGGTTATTACTTTGTCTGGATACGCACTACCAAATGCCACTGTGTCGCTGGAGAATGGACGGTTGAATTCCACAAACAGCACTTTGCTCCAGGCGGTGAGTGATAGTTCAGGGAGATGGTCGACTACAGTCGACACTACTGGTTTTAGTCGAGATACATACCAAGTGCGTGCTAAGTCTGAGCAAGTGGATGGTAGAAAAACTGAATTTTCAAAATATACATTCTACGGCATTGGACAATCGGCTGCAGTTCCGATTAATGCTGACTTAAACCGCGATGGAAAAGTGAATCTTATCGACTTCTCCATTTTGCTTTTCTGGTGGCAATCTGATGGTGGAAACTCAGACCCGTCAGCCGACATCAATCAAGATGGAAATGTGAGTCTAACCGACTTCTCAATCTTGCTCTTTAACTGGACTGGCTAATGTGTGGGTAACATCAAACTTTTTTATTCATGAGAACGTATAATATCTGTATATGTCCTTTCTGCAGAGACTCAAAGGTCGAGGTGTAAAGAGTGGTGAGAAATCACTTTTATCAGATGCTGAAGAAACAGCAGCTGATAAAATTGCTCAACTACACGTCGATGTGTATCAAACCGAGCGCATGATTGTGGTGTATGCACAATCAGCTGGAGCTGACATGAATGACGTTCATGTTTCTATCGAGGGCGATGCAGATATTGTTTTAATTGAAGGGAAACGGGTACGCCCAGAGTATATTGTGTTTCCAAAGAAGGTTGTACGCGGCTCATTTGTGGCAGAGGAGTGTATCTGGGGAGATTTCTACCGTCGGATTATTTTGCCTGAGAGTGTGAACATTGATAAAGCAGAAGCGAAAATTAAAAATGGAGTACTTATATTGGTACTGCCGCTTTTGAAAGCGAGTGAGAAAGAAAAGGTTCAACTAAAAGTAACGGCCGGACAGAGACCTCAGAGAAGAAAAGTATAGATAGTTAATTAGCACATTATGACGTACCTTCCACAAAGTTCCTTTATCAAAACATTCTTACTCACCCTATTGTTAAGCTTTTTCTTGTTGCCACTGTACGCCAGCGCAGCAGACTTAGTTTTGTCTCCGGGGTCTGGTTCGTACTCAGTCGGGCAAACATTTACCGCGACCGTGCGGGCCGTGCCTGGAGGGGACAACGTCAACGCTGTGGAAGCTTCGCTCAATTTTGATCAAACAAAACTTTCAGTAGTGAGTGTTAGTAAGGATGGTTCGGTATTCTCTTTATGGACGACAGAACCAGCTTTTTCTAACTCAGCGGGAACAATCGAGTTTGGTGGTGGAAGCCCGACTCCGTTTACTACCACTTCAAATATTTTAAACATCACTTTCAGAACTCTAGCTGAAGGGGTAGGTGCAGTTTCGTTTGGTGATTCATCCGTGCTGGCTGCTGATGGACGTGGTACTGATGTGTTTAATAATGCTACCGGCGCGTCTTACACAGTAGCAGCCGCTACTACTCCAACACCTACTCCAACACCGACTACTCCAACCCCAACACCACAACAAAACAACGATGATTCCGAAGCGATTATCTTCGGAGATCCACCGCGTCCACCTGAAATTGGTTCTCAAACCTTCCTTGATCCAGGGACTTGGTATGATTCAACTGAAGGCCTCTTTACTTGGACACTTCCGTTTGACGTAAATGCTGTAGCAATTGAGATAAGTGATAGTCCAGATAATGTTCCTCAGGACAATGAAGACGCCATCATAGATCCTCCTACTGAAGAGTTTGCTGTCACAAAAAGTATTCTCAAAGATGGTATTCAGTACGTAAGTATTAACTTCCAAAACCAAGTCGGGTGGGGAGCTGTGACGAACCGAATGCTTAAGATTGACACCACTCCGCCTGAACCGTTTGCAATCAATGTGCGAACTGGTACAACTCAGAGTTCTTTCCCGCTTCTTAACTTTGAAGCAGAAGACAGAACTTCAGGGGTTGATTTCTATGAGCTCACTATTGCGAGCAATGAGCCAATCATTGTGACTCCCGACGAAGCAAGACTAGGCTACTTACTACGAGACCTTGAAGATGGAACATATACTGTAAAAGTAGTAGCAACAGACTTTGCTGGTAACGTTCGAGAAAGTAGTGAAGCGGTATTGATAACAGCTGGTTGGATTAAGCCATTAGAAGTTATTGATGAAGGTTCATTCTGGGATTTCTTCTCTGCGGTAAATATCTTCATCCTATTCTTGCTGGTGATTATCGCTCTACAGATTATTTACTTCTGGTACGAACATAAGCAAATAAAAGATAAAGAGGAAAAACTCAGACGAGAGACGCGTGAGATTCAAGACCAGATGGAGAAAATATTCTCAGCATTAAGAGATGAAATTTACGACCAGATCAACACTATCACAAAGCGAAAAAGGCTTTCTCAAAAAGAAAAAGAGGCCGTAGAAGGTCTGACACAAGCACTCGAAGTCTCAGAGACCTTGATTGAAAAGGAAATCAATGACGTAAAGACGATTTTGAAGTAAAATAGCTTACAAATCCACATAAAATCAACGTATACCGCGCAGTTCTCAGCAACTGCGCGGTATACTTTATAATAGCCCCGCATTCTGTCTGGGCTGAGGTAATTGCTAATGATACACGTAGGTAAAAAACGTAAAAAATTAGTCGCGTACTCAACGATTCTCACGGTTGTGATGTTTGGTGCTGCTTTTGTGTACGCTCAGTTTTCTGGAGATGCCTACGTCGTAAAAACAGTACACATTTTCCCTTCTATTATTGAGGCAGACGACTGGGAGAATATAGAAACTCTAGTGTTCCAAAACCTCGATGAGTATGCACTGTATCAAGAGTTCAATGCAATAAACTCGGCCACAATTAAAAATGATGCTGTTACGAAAATCCAAAAAGGTCTTGAGGTTAAAAGAGAAGCTGATGATGTGGATTCTGTTGGAGACCAGGATGTTATTTCAGAGGTGATTGATACGTCTGTTGTTGATGTTCAAGACATTGAGGATGTGGATGCTTCTTCGACCACAGGTATTTCAAACCCAGAATCTGAAACTCCTGCAGCCAGCACTGAAACTACTACCGAAAATGAAATCACTCCTGAAGTTGAGTTTGATGTTGTGGTTGATACTGTGATTCCAGATACACCTGAACAGACAACTCAAACAACAACTACTGAAGAATCTGCTCCTGAAGAAGTTGAGTCTACACAATCAACTACTACTGTTCTCAATAGAGTACAAAGTGTGTTCCGTCTGGCCATGAGTACTGCTACAGCTGTGTTTGGTGAATCTACTTCTACTGAGCCTGAGGTTGTTGAAGAGAGCACTGTAGAAACTGAGACAATTCCTGAACCAGACCTCCTACCTGAAACAGAAGAGGTTTCTGGTGAACAAGAGCCAGTAGTGTTAAGCGAGACAGCTGAAGTTGTGGAAGAGGCTTATACTGTAATCGTCGGTGTGGGGGAGGTGGAGGCTTCGACCAGTGAAGAGTCAGTGGTGGAGGGGGTTGTTCAAGACGAGGTTGTTACGGGTGCTTCTGATGCACAAGAGCAAGAAGAAGTTGCTGTTGATTCTGGTGAAGAAGAGGAGGTGGTGCCTAATCAGCTGGTAACTGAGTGTGTAGAAGATTGTCTTCCGTATGTAATTAGACTAGCTGATTTTGGTTTTCCTCTGGAAGAGAGTTCTGAGGTTACGGGTGCCCAGTTACGAATGTCATTTGCGGCAAAGAAAAAAGAAACTCGCGACAGAATCCCGATGTTTGAGTTGCGGTACTCTATGGATAAAGGAGCGACTTGGTCTACTGGTGGAGCGATTGTGATTGATGATGAGGTTTCTAATAGTATCAATGGTGGGTACTACCTCTTTGCGTTGCCAGAAGTAGAGAATCAGCAGTCACTAGAAAACCTTCAAGTAGAACTGAGTTATCGAGATAATCCAGATATCCTCAAAGGTATTTTCGTAGAGAGTGTATGGTTAGAGCTGTTCACGCTCGAGGCACCGGAAATCGACCTAGATGATGCCTTCACCGCCAAGCTGCTTGATGATGGTTTTGATACTGAGCCGCTGTCTGGTGATGAACTGACGTTGCCTGATGGTACAGTATTGAACTTTGATTTCACTGACAATAATGATGATGAAACTTTGATTATCAAATCAAACGAAAGTACCTATGAAGGACTGTCGGAAGTGACTACCTACTTCAGTGTGACAAACACATCAAACAGTTCTGATGAGGTGCATATTCAAGCGTATTTCCCAGATGGGGTTGGTGAGGTAAGCAACCTTCAGATATTTAATCAAAACAAACCTCGAGCGGTTACTATTCCTGAGTACCGGCCATATGTGTACCACTGTGAAGCTGGCTGGGAATTTGAAGGAGAGTTTACTGCTACTAGCTTAGATGATTTGTCTCGAGAATTGGCCGAGACAGCCGTAGGTACTACTACTCCAGCAGAATCTGATGGTAGTGAAGATGTGATTATCGAAACTTCTGAAGAATCTGTAGAAAGTGCGAGCTCCTCAGCAGAATCTGAAACTCAGCCTGCTGAGATTGATTCAGTAACCACTACAGAAGTTGAATTTGCTGAACCAGAATCAGTTCCAGTCGAAGAAGTCGAAGTCGATGCAGAAATAATTGGTTCAAACACAACTACTGTATCGCAGTACCTACCAGGGCTATCTCAGTTGTTACAGCTTAGTATTGAAGAAGAGGTTGCGACTAGTACTACAGATAGTGCACTTCTAGATACAGAGGAGGAGGTTGTTGCTGGGTACAGTTGTCGAAATACGAACGTTGTTCGACAGTGTGATGAGCTTGACGGTGGAAATACTGCCTGTCGAGTGAATGAGGTTCAGGTGGCTGAGCACCGAGTTACACAATACGCACCGGGTTGGGATAATACTGACGTAAACGCAGGTGAGTTGCCACGACCTGGTTTCTTGAAGCGAGCCGCTGAGTTTATTGGGTTTGGGCCAAACCGAAAAGAAGTGCCAGACAGCTTTGAGGTGCGCATTCACTCAGATGGTACATATGAAATTCAGCCTGGTGAAACCCTCTACTTTAAAATGGATATTGCCTTTCCGCCGTTTAGTAACGGTGAATACTGGGTTGAGGCGATTGGTGATTCTGAGTACGGCTTGCTTGACCCGTTCTGGTCATCGCAGTGGTCATACCGGATGCCAATTGAAATTGAAAATACGACCGGTTCTGCTCAAACTGAGTACCAGGTTTTCATGGAAATTAGTAGTGCACTGAGTGATTTTTGGGCCAACGTAAATAATGATGGTTCTGATATTCGGTTTGTACAAGAAGTAGCTACGAGCAATCTCAATCCTATCGTAGGAGAAACATCTGATAATGAATACAGCCCAAGTTGGACTGGTCGAATAGCGCTAGACATTCCGGCGGCAAATCTTGACGAAACGCTCACTAATTTCCCGGTCTATGTTGATTTGTCTACCCTTGGTGCGGATTTCTGGAGTGGAGTGCAGAGCGACGGACGTGATATTCGGGTAACACTTAGTGATGGTAGTACAGAGACTGCCTACGAGCTGGTTGATATTAATGTGGGTGCAGAAACTGGAGAGTTGCACTTCTTGGCGCCGACTCTGAGTAATGCTATCAACAATACTTTCCACATTTACTACGGCAACGCAGCTGCTACAGCGTATGCTCCTACAGACACATACGGCTCAGAGAATGTGTGGGTGAATAACTTTGCTGCACGGTACTCCTTGGAAGAAGACGCCGCTGGAGCCGGGAATGCTGGTTTGTACCTTGACTCAACCAGTAATGGCTTTGACGCTAGTGATGAAATTACTTCAACTGGCAAAACAGGAAAGGTGGGGCGTGGTCAAGAAATTAGAGCTCGGGAAGCCACCCTAGATGATTACATCCTGTATCCAAGTGGCGTAGTTAATTCTCACAATGAGCTCTCAATGTCATTTTGGATTAATACCTCACAGACAGGTGACCAAGCAATCATAAACGCTGGAGCAAACAACGAGCTGATTGTGTTCCTGCAAAATACAACCCTCACTTTGTTCAATGGTGGAGGGACTGACGCTTTTACACTTGATGATACGGTGATTGGTGCTGGTTGGAAATATATGACGGTGATTCGAGACGCGAACGCTGACCAGTGGCGTTTGTATATCGATGGAGTAGCGGACAACCAAAACCCGTTAAGTGAAACTATGACTGCGATGTCTGTGCCGGCAAACTGTGTGCTTTCAGGTTTGGAACAAGATACCAGCTGTTTAAACTCAGGCGCCGCTAACCAGCATCTTGATGCGTTGCTGGATGAAGTACGGTTCGCAAATGTGGTACGAAGCAGTGGCTGGATTGCTGCTGAATTTGAAAACCAAGATGCTCCTGCGGTCTTCTATTCAACGAGTACTAATGGAATAGGTGCTGCGCCAGTGACAGGTTGGTACAGCACGAGCTGGGAAAAGCGTCAGCTGATTACTATCGATGGAGCGAATGTGGCGGATGATATGACTGACTTCCCGGTCTATGTGGATTTGTCACTGCTCGGTGATGATTTCTTTGCTGACGTCGCAACTGACGGACGTGACTTGCGTGTCACCACCGCCGATGGTTTTACTGAACTACCGATTGAAGTGGTGAATATTGATACTGGTGCCAAAACAGGACAAATTTACTTTAAGACTGACTTGGTGTCGGGTGGGGTTGATAATGAGTTCTATCTCTATTTTGATAATTCAGATGCAGCCATGTACGCCAGAACGGAAACGTTTGGTTCGGATAATGTTTGGACGAACGGATTTAGAGCGGTATATCACTTGGAAGAAAGTGCGGCTGGAACCGGTAATGTAAATGTCTACAAAGACTCCACAGCTAATCAGTTTGATGGAGACGATGAGAACAACTCAACAGGCAAAACTGGTCTGTTCGGTTCTGGTCAAGAGTTCGGTCTTAACTCCTTCGACTACATTAGCTTGCCGTATCAAGTGTTAGACGGTATTGCTACCAGTACTATTTCATGGTGGCACATAGCATCATCAACCGATGATATGACAATTTTGAGTGGGGCAAACGCCACGCAGTTTAATGAGTTTTGGACTCGTTTGGATAACAACGTTAACTTCTTAATGTACTACCAGGGAGGTCCTGAAACCTTCGGTCTCTCAGACACAGTAGTTAATTACTCGAATAGTACTTGGCAGCATTATGTCATCACTTCACAAGATGACATTGATTCAATGAACCTGTATGTCAACGGTGTGGGTGATACGGAAAACCCTGACCCGCAACCAATCTCGGCGCTCGATATTGCTCCAGGTGGATTGATTGTTGGACAAGACCAAGATGCGTTAGGTGGGAACTTTAGTACTGCAGAAAACTTCGAAGGGTTCCTTGATGAGTTGAGAATTGCAGATGTGGTGCGGTCGGCCGAGTGGGCAGAGACTGAGTACGAAAACATGGCTAACCAAGCCACCTTCGTTGCGACTTCGTCTGTCGAAACCCTGACTCCAACGCAGTTTGTCGAGCTTGATTTTTGGATTCAACACTTTGATGACAGTGCTGAAGAAGCTGATATTTGGGTGCAGATTGCCGACTTGCAAGCAGGAACCAGCACCGTTATTTATATGTACTACGGTAATTCAGGTGCATCATCTGCGAGTAATGAATTCGATACTTTCTCCTACAGTACCAGTACAGAGATATTCCATGTTGTAAACAATGCTGGGGCCGACAATATCTCCGTAGTCAGTTTGATAGATAATAACGAAGTGCGACTTGATGGTGGTGCGCCGGTTTCCTTAAACCAAGGTGAACGAACCGTGTTCAGTGGCTTTAGTGGAAATTCTACCTTGAGTGTACTCGGTCCAATTTCGGCGTCGATTACGGATAATACCGCCAACGACGGTGCTGATACGGTGGTCCCGATTGCATTTGCGAGCACTACTCAAGTAGTCCCAACCAACCGTGGGGCAGAAGTCTTTTATATTGGGGCGCCGTTTGCGAGCACTACGGTTCGTACGTATGTCGGTGGGAGTGGTACAGCCGCCGAGACCTTTAATATCGCCGCAGGAGCGGTGCAAACAACGGGAGTTGCCTCTGCACCGGGTGCAGCCCAAGCTACCATTTTTGAAGCCTCGAGCCCGATTTTGGTTACTCAACGCGCGTCTGGAGGTGCTGCGCAAGATGGTGTGGTGGCGTATCCACCAACCACCAGAGATCTATTTGGGTTCTACTCGAATCAAGCATATCTCTCTGCTTTACAGGCTGGCTCTGATCCAAACACTTTCTGTTCCGGTGGCGATACAGGCAGTGAGACTGGTATTACTCGCGGTGAGCAACAGGCAATTGCAAACTGTACACCGGTTGCGCAGATGAATGGTGACTCGGTCCGATTTACCGGCCAGGCGAGTCCGATTGTGGCTATTCAACAAGCTGACCAAGACGGAAATGAAAGTACCGTGTTCTGGCCGCAGCATGAATTTGGTACACAGTACGCACTGACAAATGCCACTCAGTTCGTAGCGATTGCCTGTTCACCTCGTTTTGGAACAGTAGATTTGGATTTGGTTGACCCTACCGGCTCTATCATTGCCAGTGGTTCGTGTACACCAACTGCAACTCTGCCTGGTAAGGCGTATTTTGGTGATAGTGCAATAGTAAACACTGCGACGTATGCTTTTGGTCATCGTATTGTGTCCTCAAACGGCGTGCCGTTCTTTGTGGTGTATGAAGACGTGACTATTGAGGGTGATGAAAAGAACGTCGTTGGTTCAGTGCAGGCACGAAAGTTTGCTGGAGGAAGCGAACCAACGTTCGTGTTTGGTGCGCAAGAAGTTGCCAATGATGCTGAGTATGAACAAGTGTCGTTCTTGTGGTACGAAAACTCAGTTCTCAATACTCCAACTAGTACCTGGCCAGTAAATGCAACTGAGTTTGTGGCAGAGGGTGATGCGATTCGTGGAGCCGGTGCGGTTGACGATGGTGATCAGCTGCGTTTGCGCATGAGTATCACCGCCGCCAGTGCAACGGGAACTGCTCGGTCTGAAGCCTTTTCGCTGCAGTATGCTTCAGCAGCAGTTGGACAATGTGGTACTGCTATCGACTGGTTTGATGTAGGTGAACAGGGAAGTAGCACAGCTGTTTTCTCTGGTCTTGATAATGCCGGCATAGCTGATGGCGCACGGTTGTCTACTACTACCTTGGCTGCCTCTACTCTTCGAGGTACCTATGAAGAGAGAAATTACTCCGAGCTACTACCAGTGGATGTTCCACCAGGAGCGGTGATTGAGTTTGATTGGGTACTGGAAGCAACCAATGTGGACGTGAACACAAATTACTGTTTCCGTATGGTACGAGCTAGTGGAGCGGAGCTTGCTACGTATACACTCTACCCAGAGCTTGAGACGGTTGGTCCACCAAATACACCAGTCAACGCGGTATTCTTTGATAACGAAAAAACTACCAGTCTTACGCCGGTGTTAGAGTTTTCTGCTATAGATATTGCAGGTGATGATATTCATTACCGAGTACAGGTTGATGATGATTATGACTTTAGTTCCGTGATTATTGATAGAAATTCAAATGATAACTTTACCGAGTTTGAAAACCTGGTGGTTCCGTCTGACAAAGCTCCGTTTACTTCAGGAAACAGAGTTCGCTTCACAGCGACTACTCCTTTGTCTGCAACGACTACCTATTGGTATCGAGTCAGTGCGAGTGATCCAGCTGGGTCAGCAACCTCCAGTGACTGGTCGGTGCCAACCAGCTTTACCACTGACACGGTGATTGAGATTTCAGAATGGTTCCAAACCACAAACGAGCAGTTTAATACCAATACCCTGTCAAATGTAACTGTCAGTGGAAACCAGGTCTCGGTCGCCTCAAGCCCAGGTGTTATGACGAGTACCCCAATTGACTTTGATGATGCTGTTGTTGGAAATGCGTGGGGTGAAATTGATTGGAATGATACTGAGACCTCTGGCGATATCACCATGCAGGTTCAGTACAATGACAATGGTGTCTGGAAACTAATTCCAAATACTGTACTGCCTGGAAACTCAGTTGGTATTACCTCTGGTCCAATTAATATTCTCGGTCTTGATACCTCTGAGTATAATCAGATTCGACTCAGAGCAACCTTTACTGGTTCAAACCTTACTTTGGAAGACTGGACCGTTCGCTGGGCGTTGCGAGTAGATATTCCAACTCAAGGTGATTTGTTCGACAACCAAAAAGTCAGCACCGTTCTGCCAACCTTTGATTTTGTGGCAACTGACCCTCAGGGAGATGATTTGGAGTACGAAATTTCTTTCAGTACCGACATTAACTTCCTTCTCAGTTCCTCAACCTTTAACTCTAGTACGAGTCCTGGTTTCGCAAGTCAGCTCTATAATTCTGGCGATACCGTTGTCTATACAACTCAGATTGCAGACGCGCTTACTGATGGGGTGACGTACTGGTGGCGGACGCGAGCAAAAGACCCAAATGGTGGAAATGCCTGGTCGCCGTGGGCTGAGCCGGATTCATTTACGGTTGATACTGGAATCACGCTGTCTACTTGGTTCCAAACTACCAAGGAGCAATTCCAGCAAGGGTTTGGTGAAGGGACAAATGCTTCAAGCTCAGGGACAGTAGTGGTTTCAACCGATATCGGTGAGTACGGAATTGTCTCGTTAACGAACAATAATGAGGTAACTATTACCACGAACTTAACGTATGAAAATATGGTGGTTGTCGCGTCACCAGAGTACAACAGTACGTCTTACTTAGATGCGCGTACTCCACGAGTCTACGATAAAACAGCTAATTCATTCAAAATAAAGGTGGATGACTACACCGGTGCTTTCGTAGGTTCTACCACAGTGGACTACATAGTTATGGAGGCGGGTGATTGGACTATTGCAGATGGTGCATCAGGTTTTAGAGTGGTAGCTGGAACAGAGTCTGTCTCTGGAGTGCAAAACCAACCATACGCAAATGGGATTGGAAGTGTGGTCACTTTCTCTCCAGCGTTTGGAAGTGTTCCAGTGCCATTAGCAACGGTAGCTAGTAACAATGACAGTACTTGGACCGGGGTAGCGATTGATGATGGTGTGGCGGTCGCCAATGAAGTCACAGTAAGCAGTATGGGGTTGTCGCTCTCAAAGAGTCGTTCTGGGCTTTCTCATACAGCTGCCGAAGACGTTGACTATATTGTCTTTGCTCCGCAGATAGGAACAAACAACGGCACTAGGTTCCGCAGTTTCAACTCAGTTGACGCAGTGGACGATTTTCCTCTCAACGGCGGGTATGCTCAGGCGCTAGGAGCTGGCTTCACTGCTACACCAGGAGTAACAGTGGTTGCAAACAACGGTACGGACGGAGGAGACGGAGGTTTTGTGTTTAAAAACCTAGCAGGTGCACAATCAAACTCATCATTATTCTTATCAGTCCATGAAGCGGGAGCAACCGCTGACCAGCATACACAGGAAATCGCTTCGATTGTCGCTTTTGAAGGCACTTCTGGAATCATTGCTCGCCAAAATACCGGTGCTCTTAGCGGTACATTTGCCGGTGAAGATATCATTTTCTTGGATGGAGCTGGTCCAAAATATGATAATTTTTCTTGGTATGCGACTACTACTGGTGGAAGTTCTGTGTTGATGCAGATGCAGTATCAAGTCAGTGAGGGTGTGTATGCGCTTATTCCAGATTCGCAGATTCCAGGAAACAGTGTTGGTACCACCACTTCACCAATTGATTTGACAGGAGTCGACATTAATCTCTATCCGCAAATTCGACCTTTTGCCACGTTGACCTGTAATGCTGGGGTGTGTCCGACAATTAATGATTGGAAGCTAGAGTGGAGTGAGGGAGTAAGTATGTCGGGTACCTTAAAAGAGTACGACCGATTGACGAACGTTGCAACGGGAACAGTCAGGGTGGCAGTCAATGGAGTGGTGCTTGGTGGAGCAACCGATGGCGTGGTTAGTAATGGTGTGTGGTCGATGGGGAATGTAACCGCTTTGGCGGGTCAGATTGTTACTGTCTGGGTTGATGGAGCGGCTGAGAGTGAAGAAGCGGTAGCGGCTTTTGTGTACGACGGGCTCGGTGATATCACTGGAGTAGAGCTGTTTGAACAGCACCTCACCATGTCTGCAGATGAGCTAGGTACGACCACCAATGCGTTGCTTGGCTTAAATGACAGTACTGCTCTCGCTGAAGAAGACATCTTCTTTGAAGTTGATGGTTCAAATAATCTTGTGGTGTGTGGAGTAGGAAGTTGCTTGGGTGCAAATATCTATGTCGGGCCAGGCAATATCTATATCCCAGCTGAAGCAGGCGGTGTATCTATTTCTACGAACAGCTTCATTAACGACGGTCGAGTTGAGCTAGATAGTAACACTATGCGGGTTGGTGGTTCTTGGGATAATAATTCAGTGTTTGTGCCAAATACTTCCTCTGTGATATTTACCTCAACTTCTTCTGCCACTACTACTAGTTTGAGTTGGTATAACACAAACTGGCTCAGTCGCACTGAGCTTACGATTGCGTCTACTTCAGTCATTGGTTCACTTACAGGTTTCCCTATCTACGTTGATTTGTCTGATTTAGGAGCTGGCTTCTGGGCAGGGGTGCGAAGCGACGGGGCAGATATCCGAGTGACTGCAAGTGACGGGGTGACAGAGTTGTCAGTTGAGGTGGTGTCAATTGATACTGACACAATGAATGGAGAATTGCACTTTAAGGGTGACGTTTCCAATAGTGCTGATACTACATTCTATATTTACTTTGCGAACCAAAGTGCCTCCCCGTACGCAACTACAGACCCATTTGGGGCAGAAGCAGTGTGGAGTAATGGCTACTTGCTGGTGTATCACATGAACGAGACAAATGCGATTGACTCAACTAGCTTCAGTAAAGATGGTATTGCTACCGGAGACACTCCAGCCACCACCACTGGTCGGATTGGTACCGGTGTCAGTATTGTTGATAATGCAGGAAGTGACTACATAAATATTAATGACAACCTTTCAGAGCTGACGGGTCTTTCTACGATGTCCGTCTCAGCCTGGGTAAATATTTCTGATGACGCTGATGATGACTCCTTCTTTACTCGTGATACTTCTGGCGGTACCCCAATTTTGCTCTGGGACAACATCGTGGGTTCAACCGATAATGATACCTATACGTTCAATGTGGGGCCAACTGGTCCAGGTACAAACCGGGTTGATGGAGCAACTGGCGCTGCTCTCGGCGACCAATGGCAGCACGTGACGGCGGTGATGAATGGTGGGGCGCGTAATCTGTATGTAGATGGTGCACTCAGTGGAAGTAATACCGGAGGCGACACCACTATCGCTGCAAACGCCAGTGGCGCCACTATCGGCTACTGGGGAGGTTCTCCAAACTTTGACTTTAGTGGAGTTATTGATGAGTTCAGAATTTCTACTACCACTCGTTCTGCGGCCTGGATTGATGCTGAATTCTCTAATCAGTTTGATGCATCGGCTTTTTACACGACTGGTACAGCTATTAATTATATTGATTTCTCTGCCGGTCTAAATACCCTGTCTGACGAAGATGGACTGCTTGATTTCTACAACGTCACTTTTGGTGAAACCTTTGGGTACTCTACGTGGTTGCCACAAGACAGAATGGATATCAACAACAATCTTACAGTTGCTCATGGTATTTTGAGTCGAAATGATATCGCTATCTCAATCGCTGGTAGTCTGACTACTGGTGCGGCTGGTTTCTGGGACGGAACGTCCACTACTACCTTTGATGGAAACGGCGGCGGAAAAACATGGACAGATAACAACGCAATATCACAAAATATCGGTGATGTGGTAATTGATGGTGCGAGTACTTTCGTTTCTATTACTACAGACGTAGCGGCGTATGATATTAGAATTGGTGCAAATGATACCTTGGCGGGTGGTTCAGGGAATTTGATAACAGTCGGAGGAGATTGGGTGAACCAAGGTACCTTCAATGCAGAAACAAGTTCAGTTGAGATTGTGGTAGATGACAGGGCGTACCCGCCAGTGATTCCAGGTTCGGCGAATTGGTATGCTGATAGTAATTTTACTGACCGAATCGCTCTGGTGATTGATGACGCTTTGGTGCCAAGTGATATAACCAGCTTCCCAGTCTATGTAGACCTGTCACTGCTTGGTCCTGACTTCTGGGATAGTGTGACAAGCAATGGTCGAGATATTCGAGTCACAGCAGGTGACGGGCAAACTGAAATGCCGATTGATTTGGTTGAGTTTGATATCGCAGCTCAGACTGGCGAATTACACTTCTTGGCCGATAGTATCAGCAGTACGATTGCTACTACCTTCTTTATTTATCACAATAATGCACTAGCCTCTGCTTATGCTCCTACAGATACCTACGGTCGAAACGCAGTTTGGGTCGAATATGAGGCTGTGTATCACTTTACCGATGATCCAACAGGTATTGGAAATGTAATTACTGATGCCACCGGCAACAACTACAACTTGATTGTAGAGAATGCTGGATTTGCTACGTCTACTGGTCAAGTTGGCTTGGGTGCTGATATGAATACAATTGCGGGCGAATTCAGGGCTTCAAACTTCCGGTGGCAAGCAGGTGATCCATTGACTACTTCTGGTTGGTACAAAATGGCAGCAGCCAGCAATGAGGCTCTCTGGCAGTTTGGAACTGGTGCTCAACCGGACAACTTGTACTTTGAGCCATGGGATAACGCTACGACACGCGGTCAGTATCAGTTTGGTAACGGAGCAGGAACTACCTATGACTTCTCGCCGCGTGACACTCTAAACTGGAACCACTTTACAACTATTGGTGCGACCTCAACCAGTGATTCAAACTTTGTCTATATCGATGGTATTTTGCGCGAGACGCAAGCACAAACTGTTGTGAATCCATCAAACACTGATGGAAGTGGTCTGCAAGTTGGGCGAACAGGAACAGGTGGAAATATTGATGCTCAAGTAGATGAGTTGCGTTTTGCAGCTGTACTGCGCGATGCAAACTGGATTACCACAGAATACAACAACCAAAACGCCCCAGAGTTCTTCTTTGCAACTGGTTCAGTGCAAACCTACATTCCTGACTTAGTGCTCGATAGTGCGACTCATAATATTACCGCCGGAGGTTCAGCTTTTAACAATCTAACCTTTAATGACGCGACTACTAGTGCAGCCTTCACTGAAGCGTCTGTGGTAGTAAATGGTGATTTCACCGTAGCAACCGGCACGATTGCTTTGCCAACCGGTGTGTTAACTGTTGGCGGTTCGTTCTTAAACAACGGCTACTTTATGCACAACAATGCTGAAGTGAGGTTTATTGGCTCAGGCGCTGAAACAGTTACCCTCAATGGAACAGAGTTCTTTAATGCGTTCTACGATGTTACCTTTGATGGTTCTGGAACATTTACCTTTACTGATGTGAATGCCACAACCAGTAATGATTTTGTGATTGATGACGGTTCAGTTGTGTTCCCGTCAGGTGTTCTTACTATCGGTGGCACACTGAATGCTGCTGGTGGGGTGTTTGATTCAAATGGTGGTTTGGTGAAATTCATTTCTGCTGATAATGAAAACATTCAAACTGGAGGTTCATCATTTACTGATGTGACGTTTGGTTCTGAAAGTACGTCTGCGGGATGGTATGGAATTGAGTGGGGTGGACGGGTAAAAGTGGATATTGCTTCTACCTCAGTTCTGTCGCCATTGTCTAATTTCCCGGTATATGTAAACCTCGGTAATTTGGGGGTAGATTTCTGGGCGGGTGTGACTGCTGATGGGCGTGATATCCGAGTTACTACAGTCGATGGTAAAACCGAAGTACCAGTTGAGGTAGTAGAAATTAATACCGGTGCTGAAACGGGAGAGCTTCATTTCTTGGCCCCAAACCTAACCTCAGTGGCAGATACGACTTTCTATATTTACTTTGCGAATGAATCAGCGGAAGCTCCAGCACCTGACAGCACCTATGGTTCTGAAGCGGTTTGGTTTGAGTATGAAGCGGTCTATCACTTTAGTGGTGACCTAACCCTCGGCGAAGAAGATTCAACTGCGAACAATCGTGACCTAGCGCCATCACTAGGAACTCCTTCATCAACACCTGGACTGATTGGAAGTGCGCTCGATACCACAGCCGCTAATATGATTATGGAAGATGCTGATTGGACTTGGACAGCTGGCGAAGATTTGGTTTCTTCAGGACTCTATTTCATGTCTAACTTTGACACAGGAGCATTGTGGCAATTTGGAACTGTGTGTGGGACTGATGACTGTCTGGCTTTCATGCCGTGGTATGACAACGCAACACGTGGCTACCATCGTTTTGGAGAGACGACTGGTAACGATTATAACTTTACTCGTGATAATGCGGTCTGGCACCACTTCACTACTCTTGGTCGCGCCACTGATGGGGAACAGGTTGAGATTTATGAGGATAATGTGCTGCGAGACTTCTATGCCCAAACTGCGACTGGGCAAAACCCTTCTCAAACGGGATTGCAGATTGGTCGGTACACAACTGCTACCTACATGGATATTGATATTGATGAGCTCCGATTTGCAACTACTACCCGTAGTGTGGAATGGATTGATGCTGAGTACAATAACCTCACTGATGTTGAAAACTTCTACAACGCAACTGCTCAAACCTACCTCGAGGTGGTTCCATCTTTCACTTTGAATGAAACGAACACAAATGTAACTGGTGACGTAAATATCGCTTTTGCCAACCTGGTTGCACCAAGTAACAACTTCACTATTGGTGGTTCAGCGCTCAATACAAATGGTTCATACAACCCAAATAATGCAACAACTACTTTCAATAGTACTGATACAGGAGAAACAGTGCAGTTTGGTGCTGGTGCTTTCTATAACCTAAGCTTCGATGGAGTAGGGGGTGGCTGGACTATCTCAACCACTACAGTGGAGAACGATGCGTCACTTGTTACCGGTGCTGACTTCACTTTGGCACCAAACACCACTCTGTCAGTCGGAGGCATCTTTAGTAACTCTTTTAATTCAGCTGCTACCACTTGGACAGACAGTACCTTGGTGCTCTCTGGTGGTGATTACACAGTAACTGGAAGGCTTGATTCAGGTGACAGTTATGCGACGCTGGTGGTTTCAAACGATTCCGATTTAGTGATGTGGAACTCTTCAATTAGTACGTCTTCGATTCGTGACACTTCATCAATTTACATGCCAGACTTTGCCGAGAATGACGGAACTCTACGTATCTATGGTGACTACACTCGCTTCGCTGGTACTGAATACTGGAGTTATGATACTGACTTTGATGGTACAGACCTCACCGGTGGTTCTGAGCGTCAAGTTACCGTAGAGATTGGTCGCGGAGGAACCATCGTGTTTGCTACTAGCTCTACACTGGAAATAGTAGGTGCACCAAGCGCGACAACGTCTGTGAGTGCAATTACCGGAATTTACTCACTCAATGTAAACGCGGGAACTCTCAATGCTCAGTACGCTGCACTACAAAACATCGGTCCGAAAGGTTTGTACTTAACGAATGGAACAAGTATTACTAATCTGAGTGACGTTGATTTCTCTGTGGCTGGCGGACGAAGTGGTATTACTGCCGACGCAGCAACTATCAATGCTCAGCCTTCCTCTGAGTACACAAACATTCAGTTTAGTACCTCAACCGCCAATGGTATTTACGAGCCACAATGGACTGATCAAGTGATTGTGTCAGTACGAAGCTCAGCTTTGAATGAAGATTTCACTGAGTTCCCAGTTTATATCGACTTGTCTACCTTAGGGGCAGATTTCTGGGCCGGGGTACAAAGTGACGGTCGTGACATTCGAGTTACTACAGCGAGTGGTCTAGAATTACCAATTGATTTGGTAGAAATTGATGCTACAGCTCAGACTGGGGAGCTACATTTCCTAGCCCCAGCTCTTTCATCTTCAGAAAATACTCCATTTTATGTGCACTTCAATAATCCAAGTGCGACAGCGTACGCTCATTCAGACGAGTATGGTGCAAATGCAGTGTGGGTAAATTATGAAGCGGTCTATCACTTCAATGAAGATCCGACCATTAGTATTACTGACGTGTCAGGAAACGGACGAAACCTGTTCCCAACAGTGGGAACTCCAGCAACGACGACTGGTTTGATTGGAACAGCGCTTGATACCACTGCATTGAATGTTGTGTTGCAAAATGGTGCCTGGGTCTGGACTCCTGGTGAAGATTTGATTTCTTCCGGTTTGTACTTCCAGACAGCGTTTGATACGGGTGCTCTGTGGGCGTGGGGTACTAGTTGTCCGAATGATAATTGTCTAGCATTCATGCCGTGGTATGACAACGCAACGCGAGGCTATCATCGATTTGGAGAGTCAGCTGGTAACGATTATAACTTCACTCGAAATAATGCCGTGTGGCACCACTTTACAACTATCGGTCGAGCCACTGATGGTGAGGCGGTTGAAATATACGAAGATAACTTGCTTCGTGACTCATATCTACAAACGAGCACTGGACAGAATCCTTCACAAACAGGATTGCAGATTGGACGGTATACTGGCGGAACCTACATGGATATTGATATTGATGAACTTCGGTTTGCGACTACGGCTCCTTCAGCAAATCGAATTGATGCTGAGTACACGAACCTCACTGACGCTACCAGCTTCTACTCAACAAGTTCTGCTCAATCAGTCACCTACAACGTCACCGCTGATGGTGTACCGGCTACGTTCTGGCGCTTCTCTGCAGGAACGGGAAATATTTATGGTGAAGCGTTTGATAATGACGATGGTGACCCAGGTTCTATCCAATGGGATGACAGTAACTTTGCGGTGACCATTTCTGGTGTGGTGTACGCTGACGATGGGGTGACTCCATTGTCTGCACCAGTATGTAACAACTCAACGGAGGTGGTTACGGTAGTGCTTGATGGGGTGACTACCTACACTGCTCCATGTGACCCAGTTGATGGCTCGTACGAAATTACTGGCATTGTGTACACTGGAGAACCGCAAATCACTACGTATATAAATAGTGAAGCAACCGAAGTGCAAACAAACGTCGGTATCTATGACGAGGTGACTGGAGTTGGAACAACCGCCGGTAACCTGATGTCCGTGTCGCGGCCAAACGTGATTGATGACGCCGTCCTCGTTTTGATTGCTGGAAAAGATGATGATATTAATTTTGGTACACCAGCTGGCTGGACGGCAATTGATATTGCCGGAGACACAACGGGTGATGATATTGCAGTCGGTGCGTGGTATCGAGTGGTAGCGACTGCTGGTTCTGAGCCAGCGACGTATGATTTCCCAATTGTAGATAACGGGGAAGAGTTTAACTACTGGATGGGAGCACTCGTGAATGTAGATACTGGTTCACCAATTGATGTGGCAAGCACTTGGACTAAGATACAAGACCTTACCAATCCGTCGGCACAAGGACTGACTACTGTCACAAACGGGGCAATGGTCTTCTCAGCTTGGTATGTATTTAACGACCCTGAAGTGGTTCTTCCGCTCTATAATTGGGATACTCGTGCATCAAATGTGATTGGAGCAACCAACAACTTGAGTGTATCTTCGCGCTTAATGACCACCGCTGGTCCGACTGGTAGTTCAACTCTTGATAGTGTGCAGTTCACTCGTGAATCACATGCCGGACAATTTGCTTTCCGCCCAGCCTCCGCTCCAACTGCAACTGGCTCTATCGTGGCAGCAGCGGTAACGAAGACTCCACTTGGAAACACCGGAGCACCGTTTGAAACCATTACCTTGCGTGATCAAAAAACAGGCTTCGGAACTGTGGATGTGGGGCTTGATATCACAGTAGAAACCCCAGGGGTAGAAAATGGTGATGTGCTCGTGATGTTGGTTGGAAAAGAGGATGATTTCAATCTCACGGCACCAGCTGGCTGGGTGCTTGGCGCTGACCGGCTAGAATTAGTTGGAAACCAAATGTATACATCTATCTGGTATAAGGTAGTTACGAACGCAGGCAGTGAACCAGCTTCGTATGCTTTCACAAGTAACGATAATTCAATTGAAGAGTATTCGTACTGGATTGGTTCTTTCGACGGGGTGGATGTTGCAAATGTGTTTGATGTCAGTCCAGTGTGGAGTAATATACAAAACACCTCTTCACCAGCTGCTCCGAGTGTGACTACAGTAAGTCCAGGAGCGTATGTATTGGCGGGCTGGTATGTGATTGATGATGGTGCAATGAATTCAGTAGGTGCTCCGTGGACTACCTTAGCCGAAGGTCTGGTACAGAACAATCGATTGTTAGCGGTGGCTGGTCGTTCGATGACTACTGCGGGAGCAACCGGTGCAGCTACTATTACTGGCGGAAGTACGGATGATGTAAACGTTGGACAGTTTGCTCTGCGTCCAGCTCCAATTTCTGTGGTGAGTAAAGTGCGAGATATGGACTTGTACCAAAACCGAGTTATTGTCCGACACGAAAATATCTCACCTCTGTCTATTGCGGACATGGTCATCTTTGATAATGATGATGAAAGTGATTTGCCATTTACCGCTTCAGTTGGGCCAGATACTCTCAATGTACTTTCCGGTTCTGGACTCTTTGTCTGGAAGAATCGAAACTTTACCCCTAGCGGTATTGTTGATTTGCAAGGAATTGGAACGACTGCTGTTGATGGTTCCTTCCGGATTGGTCAAGGCGCTACATATACTTCATCAGGCTCGAACCCACTGAACATTGGAGGTTCTATGTACTTGGACACAAGCGCGTCCTATATACCGGCATCAAGTTCGGTGACCTTTACTGCGCCAAACACTGGACAGCAGATTGGCTCTGCAGGAAGCTCAACTATTACATTTGCTAATGTTTCCTTTACTGGTGTAGGTGGTGGCTGGGCAGTGCAGACCCCAATCGTATCTCAAGCTAGTATTGTAGTGGCTACAGGTACGCTGTCAGGAGTTGCAAATGTGACTGTAAATTCTGGCTCATTCTCTGGGTCTGGTCTTGTGAACCTAACCGGTGGAACAGCACGAATTCAGCGAGTAAATACACTTGGTGGTGTGCAAGGCTGGACGTTCAATAGCTTGATTTTAGGCGATGGTGTGAATAGTGAAATTACGACACCATTTGGTTCTGCTACTACCACTGTGCGAGGCGTACTGACAATTTCCGCAGGTCATTTCTTGGATGCAAATAGTTCAGTTTGGGATTTGCAGGGTAGTGGAAATGTATTAGTGGAAAACGGAACATTTATTGAAGATACAAGTACGGTTCGATATAGTGGTACCAATCCAAATATTAGACAGACTCCATACTACAACCTACGAGTAGATACGGACGGTGGTGGTTCTGTGGTTGCTATTGCACCAACGACAGGTTTGCAGGTACTTAATACTCTACGTGTAGGGCTTAGTGGCACCTCTACCTTAAATGTTACAACCAATGACCCGGCTATGTCAGTCGGTGCTGATGTGATTATTGGTCCACTCGGTACGTTTATTGCTAGTGATTTACGCGCTCTGACAGTGAATGGTAATTGGGATAATGACGGAGTATTTACAGCCAATAATGGAACAACTACTTTTGCTAAGATTGGCGGTGGCGCTACAATCGCAGCTGGAAACTCTCCATTTGGAAATCTGTCTATTACCGGCGCTGCTAATTACACAATTACAGAAAATGCTACAACGACTGGAAATATGACTATTGGCAGTAGTGCCTTTACTCTCAATCCGGGTTTGGTGCTCGCAGTAGGTGGGACATTTAATAACTTCATGACAGACGTAACCACTACCTGGACAGGTTCAACTTTGAGGCTTTTGAGTGGTACTGCCTTTACCATCAATACAAAATCTACTGGTGATACGTACAATATTATTGATGTTGCTGCCAATACGCATCCACGGTTATGGAACTCAACCACTACGGTTGTTACAACAGCGGCAAACGGCTCATTGTACTCAATGGATCACCAGCGAGTTGATGGACGACTCAATATTTATGGAGACTTTGTAAATACTTCGTTCAACGATTATTGGTCGTACGCAAATGATTTCGACGGAGCTGTATTGGGAGTACCGCGCTTGGCTGATGTGCAAATTGAAAATGGCGGTACAGTTCTGTATACAGGTGGTTCTCTCAATGTCACAGGAACCTCTACCGCTTCAACCACTATTGGTGTCCAGGGAGCTGGTACGTACCAAATGACTATTGGCGGGACAACAGCGGTTGATATGCAGCACTACACTGTCCGTGACACTACCATTGGTGGACTAGTCTTTACTGGTGCGCCGACAATAGCTGATTTGTCATATGGTGATTACGAAGTGGCAATTGCGGGTGGTTCAGCGATGACGGTGGGTGGTGGAGTTATTACCCTAAATCCAGCGAAAGAGTTTAACTTCATCAGACTCGCTACTACCACACCAATTAATGCCTTCAACGTAACAGCAACCGGTACGAGTGCCAGTGCCTGGCGATTTGTGAACGTGATTGGCAATCTTGATGGTGAAGCTAAAGATGTTGACCCAGGGGGAGACCCAGGATACCTAACCTGGCAAGACTCAGCCGCAATTATTAATATTTCTGGAACTGTCTATAGTGATGAGGGTATTAATCCTATGGGTGCTTCAGTCTGTGACGGTACAACCAATAGTATCCGCTTGAGTATTAATGGTTCTACTTTTGCTTCTACTTCATGTGCAGTTGGAACTGGTGTGTACAATTTTGTAGGTATTAATTACGGACTAGGAAACACGCTTACGGTATACATTGATAACGAAGTAGAAAAAGCAGTTACCGTCACCCAAGATCCAATTTCTTCTATCTCAGGTCTTGACCTCTATCAAAATAGAGTGATTATCAAACATGAAAGCGCTGCTGCGATGACAATCGCTGACATGGGTACGTGGGATAGTGATGATGATGCAGATATCCTTTTTGATGTTGAGACGATAGGGACAGACACCCTAGTACTTGATGCTGATACAAAATTGATTGTCTGGGACAATAAAAGATTTACCCCAGCTGGAAACGTGACGGTGCCTGGTGGCGGCTCAGGTTCTGCATTCGATGGAACAGTTGAGTTACGGGCTGGAGCAATCTTTACTGGTGGCACAGGTGAAGAGTACGTAGTAGGCGGAAGTCTGATTTCAGGTGCGGGTGCAGCCTTCAATTCTGGTTTGTCTACTACTACCTTCACTACCACCGGAGCGGCTCGTACAGTGGATACAAATAACTCAGGTTTCCACAATGTTGCCTTCACTGGTTCTGGTAGCTGGACAGTCGCAGACACTGAATTATTTGTGGATGCTGATTACTTGCAAACAGCCGGAGTGGTCACTCTTCCAGTGGCAACTACCACCGTTGGGGGCTCATTCGTGAACGCGGGCGGTAGTTTCAATGCGAGCGCTGGACAATTGCTCTTTACTGCAACTGACTCAGGAAATAGTGTGGCGTTTGGTAGCTCAGACGTTCATGGTATTACGTTCCGAGGCACTGGTGGTTCCTGGACAATGACTGATGTGAACGCAACAACAACCGACTCATTTACTGTTGCCTCAGGAACCGTAGCACTGCCGACCGGAAAACTTGCAGTAGGTGAAGACTTTGTAGTTAATGGAGCGGTCGCTCATTCAAACGGATTAGTTGAATTACAAGGGACAGCTGGAGGAAATGTGCTTACACTCAGTGGCAATGACTTAAGTGACCTATCAATTGTCGCTGGTGCAGGAGACTATACTTTGACAGATGTGTCAGCTGCTTTCCTGGGAGATGTACTGATTAGCAGTGGAACATTCACAGCTGGAACTGGAACACTTTCTATTGGCGGTTCGTTTGATGCAACCACTGGAACATTTGTAGCAAATACCGGAACAGTACTCTTTAATTCAGCTGATGGGGGAGAGTTTATCGACCCAGGAGCCAGTGACTTCTACAATGTTGCGATTGCTGGAGCTGGCGGTGGTTGGACAATGGCTGGAAATGCTACAGCTACAAATAATTTCACCTTAAGTCTTGGTGCTTCGTATACACAAAGTACTGGTACTGTTCTGTATGTGGGAGGAGTGTTTACAAATACACTTGGAGGCGCAGCCACAGAGTGGATTGGCTCAACTCTTGTGCTTGACTCTGGTTCCATTTACGAAACGAACCTAAAAACTACTCCGGTTGAGCAGTACAATATTTTGGTGTTGGGTGACAATACCGATGTCAGTAGCTGGAATTCTTCAGCCACCTCAACGATTGTTTCATCAAATTCTTCATGGTACTCACAAGATCATGCGGCAGTAGATGGAAGCTTGTATATCTATGGTGATTATCATATCTCAACCACCACTGAACACTGGAGTCGAGCAACTGACTTTGATGGTGCGGCGCTTGGTGTACCGCGGACAGTAACGGTAGCGATTGCGAGTAGCTCAGTAGTGAGTGTTGATGGAGGAGTGCTTAACATGGTTGGGGTGGCAGGAGCAACAACTACGGTGACCAACCAAGGAGTAGGAACATACAGCCTTGTGGTTGATAGTGGAACATTTAATGCAACTTACTACGCAATTCGCAATACTGACGGAGATGGTTTGCAGTTCACTGGAGATGCTGCAATTACAACGTTGAATAATGGAGACTTTGAACAAGTGGCTAATAACACTACGCTCATCACTTTGGCCTCAACTGCCCTTAATGCAAACGCATCTTTCAATATCCTCAATACCCGATTTGCCGACGGTGGCTTTACTCCAGGAACAAACGTTTCGCTTGATGCGACGACGACCAATAGTTGGAATTTCTCTGGCGCAATCGGTGACCTTTGGGGTGAGGCGTTTGATATCGACGGTACCGATGATTGTAGTTCGATTCGTTGGGATGATAGTGCATGTCTCTTGACTGAACAAACAACCTATCGCTGGCGAAATGATGATGGTGGAGAAGGAGCTATTTCTAGCACTTGGTACAACACAAATTGGGGAGCGCGAAAGCGAATCAGAGTGATAAATAACGATTCTGTTTCATACAGTGATGTGGCAGTGAAACTAGAGGTTGTCTATGATGCAGATATGCAGACTGACTTTGATGATTTACGCTTTACTGATGCCTCTGGAACAACTCTTATCTCACACTGGAACGAACGCTTTACTACGGGAAGTGAAGCTGATGTGTGGGTGCAAATTCCTACGCTGGCAACCAGTAGTGTGACTGAAATCTACATGTACTACAAAAATGTGTCAGCAACCAGTACAAGTAATCCAGCTGGTGTCTTTAGTACGTTCGAGGATTTTGAAGACAATAATATCACTGATTACACCGGTGATCTGTCTCTCTTTGCAACGGCTGGCACATTTGCATACGGTGGTGGGTTTGGTCTTGATGCCTCACCAAATCCAAATGCTAAAGCAACAGACGGTATTGGAACCCTTACTCGTTCTGTTTCGCAAGGTGAAATCTTCCGTTACATGCAGTACGTAGACACTGCTGCCGGCAGTGGAGACGAGGCTTGTACCATGTTTGGTATTCAAGGTGCGACCGTGAATAACCAGAACTACGGTATCTGTCTCGAGCAATTTGGTACCGATAGAGTGTCGCTTGTAAGAAATGTAGTAAATACCGATTCAACTGGAACATTACTAGATTCTTCACCAATTTCATTTACCACTGGTTGGTACGAAGTTGAAGTTGATTGGCAGTCAGGCGGAGTCATTGATGTGGCGGTCTATACAGCTGCTGGAGCCTTAGCTGCGACTACTTCCGCTACCGACGCAACGTGGTCTGCTGGAGGAATCGGTTTCACGTTCTGGGGACAAAATGGTGGCTGGGATAGTTTTGTTTCGTGGCCTCGAACTGACAGTAAACCGACTGCGTACTTTGGTGCTGAGCAGGGAAGAGG
>CAYGOP010000010.1:0-25959 GCA_964351645.1 uncultured Candidatus Saccharibacteria bacterium
ACAAGAATATAAAAATGTCACATAGAAGTCGTGTGCGATGTGGGACGACGTTAGAACTTTTTTCTCACAAAAGAATGCTGGTATACTAACGAAATGAAACAACCTTTTTTGGTTTTTGTTGATGGACCCATGGGTTCAGGTAAAACAACGACTACTAAATTACTCAACTCTGAGATTCCAGATACTGCACGGATTGCTTTCCCTGACATCAAAAGACTGATTCCAAATTATGGGGAAAATGCAAAAACCATTCCGATAATAAAAGATGTGATGTCAGTCATGATTGATAAGTATTTGGAACACGGAGTGAGTGTTGTCGTAGAGCAAATAACAAGACAAGATGGAATTCAATCACTCAAAGATATTGCAGATAAGCATGGCGCAAGATTCTTTGCTTACAGAATGAGTGCACCCAAAGATGTTCGCTTCGAGCGAGTCAAAGAACGAACTCGACAGATGATGGGGGTGGAGATATTGCCTGAATCAAAAGTTGAGGAGCTTCGTGGATTTTTTGAACCTAACGATAGATTCTACGAAGACAATCCTTCAGACTTAAGTGTTGAGATTGATACCTCGGTAAATAACCCAGAGGAAATTATTAAAATTATCAAAAATAACCTCCTCTAATTTTAAAGTAACAGAGTCTAGGGTGGATTATAAGAAACTCAATAAAGCTAGATGTCTGTACGTGCCATTGGGGTGATGCAATAACTCCTCTCCATGAAAGTGATAGAATTTACGCATGAAATATGAAGGTCCAGTAAAATACTCTAAACCAGAAGATTCCTATGAGGAGGATGACATGAAGGGGCATTTATTTGAAGTTGAGGAAAATGGAGAAGTTATCTCTGGCGCAGAGGTTCATTATTATTCTAAACCCATTCCTTTTTATCAAGTGTCCTCTTTGTATACAGATTACGACCATATAAGTAAGGGTATGGCTTCAGCTGTAATGGACAAAGTTGAGGCGTTTTTAGACGCCCGAAAAAAGCCAGGTGTTTTAATAGATTCAATCAGCAGTGATGTCCCTGGAGTGAAGGGTATGTATGCGAGAAGAGGGTGGAAACAGATTAGCTCAGGTGGGAGATATGCCTACAATCTTTCAGAAGATATTGATACTAGTATTTTTGAAAATATCTTTGCACGTGGTCAAGATGTCGGAGTAGCCAAGAGTTGGGAAGAAAACCGAAGTTCTTTTCTTGAAAATTCATAACGCACGATGTGGGACGACGTTAGAACTTTTTAAGTGAGAACCTCGATGAATTTGGCGTAAGTTCCATCAATGTCACCTAATTCACTAGAAATAATCCGGACCTTATTCCTATGGTTCATAGCCTTTTCCATAGTGTCATATAGCCTATTAATTTCTGGCAGGTCAGCTTCTGTTAATCCAGGAGAACCTTCCTCGCCCCAGACACCCCTGTTTAAAAGTCTCTTAATAGCATCTTCACGTGCTACGTCAATTTGTACTTCATAAAAATCAACTAACATTTCCTCGGCAATCTCTTCGAAGATTTCAGCGTGTGTGTGATTCGTAAGCAAGTAGGGGAGTAGTACGTCGTGTCCCTTCTCGAGATGTACTTTTACAATCGCTTTAGTATCTTCAAAAACTATTTCACGAGCCTCGGCTTCATGTTCTCGCCATTGTCCCATCATGCTAATAATCTGGTCACCCTCAATGCTTATTGATAGGGGGTGCTCAGAAAGATATTTTTTAGAAAGAGTAGTCTTTCCACTAGAAGCGAATCCATACAGGATTATTAATTTTGGTTTGTGCATAGTTCGAGTATATCAGAGACCTGAACGCTTAAACCGCCCAAACAGGCGGTTTAAAATGCTGGTGAGCGACGTCTTTCTACATTGAACTATTACTCAAAATACCCACTTGTTATATTTTGCCCAGATTTTGGTGAATCTATAAAAGGAAGAAGAAATTCTACTCTACAGAGTCATCTTTAGGAGGTATTTCTGGTTTGTTTTGTTCCGGCTTCATTGAGAGTAGTTTTTGGAGTACGGTAGACTTTTCCTGTGGTCGTACATATATTTCAGCCAGAACTTCTTTTGTAACCTCAACTAAAAAATGAAAGGTTTTCTGCGTGAATGGTTTCCAGTCACCTTCGTGTAGTTGTTCGCTGGTCATTCCTTGTATATTTGCCAAAGCGTCGAAGTACTCTGGTGGAACAGTTGGATACTTACTCTTTAGTACTTTTATTCTCGCACCATACGCAATTTCATTGCCTTCTCCGTCTTTATCGGGTATTTGTTCAATTTTAAGTAGCTCGTATATTGCCTTACGTAAACAGCCAGACGCACCTACTAGGTAGTTCATTTTTGAACAACCTTCTGCTTCTGAAATTAACTTACGCAGCTTCTCGTTTACGCGTGAGTCAATTGTAAAAAACGTCGTAGGGTGATGGTAGAAAAATAGTGAGTCAATATCTACCTCTTCAGGAAGACTGCCTATTGGGTATCTTTCATACTCGCCGTCTTCAAATATATCTACTACATAAAACCCATTATTAAAAATTTCAATATGGTGATTTGTGAGATGTAGTGATGTCTTCTCACAAGAATCCCCACCACACTTGATTCTATATCCATAAACAACCTTCTCGTTTGACCAATCGAAACTAAAGGTACTAGCTACCTTGTAGGTTACCGATTTTCTGTTGCAGTAGGGGCAATTATACTTGTGTGCGTCAATAAAGTATTTACTGTCTAGGTGTGACTGGTCAAAAGAGTTCATTAGTACTTATGATACCTGTACGGTCTAAAATAACAATAGAAAATAGCCTTTACAGGCTGCTCTCGGTGCGTAGAATATAAATATGGATAAACACTCCAAAGAAGAGCGAGAAAGGGAACTAGCGCGTAAATTTGACCTCGGAGAGGGTATAAATATCACTTTTGGTGATGGTGAGAAGGTGGATTATTTCTTCACTAATAAGGTTGAGGGTATAAAACCTTCTACAAAGAAGGCTTTTGGGTTACTTGAGGTCGAGATGTCTTCTACTCAAGCTGATGATGAGCAATTACTTAAGAAATTACACACCAGTCTATAGGTCTCTGTATGGAAATACTGAATCCGGAAGAGAATATTGACCCAGAACAGTTGCTGTTCTTTTTCAACGTTGGTCACGAGTGCAGTTTTGAGTTTAAGTCCTTCGGTAACCCCCTAGAAAATGAATATAATTTTTACTGGTTCCACGATCGTTACTACGACCATCAGTCAGTTGAACATCAGCCCAAGTATCTACATTTATTTATTGAACCAGAACACAAGGTGCACCCTCGCTGGTTCAGAAGCGATATTGGAGAGAATACTATAGCGAACGCATACAAGTATTATCTTGGTACTGATGGGGTAATGGAGGGTTCTGGAGTCGAGCCGGCTATCTTACGCTGTTCCGCTACTTTTACCCCAAGTATAGTTTTTGAGTTTGATACAGAAGGTGGTAATACAGCAACAGCAATATTCCCAGACAAGCTCAAGGGACACAGCTTCGAGTTCTTCACTAAAGAACATAAAGCAATACCTTTTGTAGACATAGAAGGCCTTGTAGAGCTTGTGCCTACCCTTGGAAAGGCTGTCCCTATTGTCCCTCTATGCTAGGTTTTGCTAGGGTGAAAATGTAAGGTTTTGTAGGGTTTGCGGGGAAGTGTTAGTTAGAGAGTTTTAGTGCGATAATAACCTTGTATATCAACATATTGATAGTCAGAATATTAGGTTTTATGAGGTCCGTAAAATAGTCAAAATGTTAGTAAATGTAAACAGCTGTAAAAGAACCATGAGGTACTTATAAAGTGCCTTTTTTATTTACTTTTACTACCTCAAGAGGTATCGTAATGAGTACAACAAATGCCTAACCCTTGTCCTCTCTTTAAGTGAGGTGAGGTATGGCAGGAAAACCCGTGAAAGATAGAAAGCTCCTCGTTAGGAGCGTCCTTTCACGGGTTGTCGTGGGAAACTGCGGCAGGTGGGTTCGCCCATCGCCTAGCGGGGAGCTTTCTGAAGACGCGCTAGGCCTTTAATGGCCTATTTTTTGTATATGAAAGACAAAGATGGACGATTTGCAACGTTTCTATTTTTAATTATTACTTCTACTTATATTGTTGCTTCAGTATATCCGTTAGAGAAGGGTAACTACATTTGGCTGGGTATTTTGTGGTTCGGGTTCGGTTTTTTATTGAGTTATATATGGAGGAAGTACTGGAATTGAAAGCTTGACTACTTATTTTCGATAACTTGGTAACTTAATCTTGAAGATATTTTTTTCGTATTGCAAACCATCTTTATTTACACTCGCTTCTTCGGGCCTTGGCTCTATTTCGATAGAGGAATTTATCATTTGTAAGGTTCTATATACCGCAAACATCCCTATTCCTTCACCATTAAGTCCGCTTTTTTTTGCCTGCTCGCCGCAAAATCGTTCTTGTACTATCTTCGGTATCTCCTCGGGTTTAATTTGAAGGCTAATCATTGCTATTGAGACCGCTATACAGTCACTTTCTTTTGAAAATGATATTTCAATATCGGACTCGTTTAAAGCATATTTGGTTGCATTATCAAATATTTGGAAGAAGGCACTCTGGAATGCGCTGTAATCTATATAAACGATACCTTCAAACTCATCAACACTTACTTTGATGCCTTTATCGTGAAAATCTTGAAAAAAGTTGTGAGCAACGTTCATCAGAGCCCTTCGTAGTTGGTGTGGCTGTTTGCTCAACTTTATTTTTTTGTTGTTTAAAAGGTTTTGAAAGAGAGCAAACTCTGTCTTAATACCAGTGTTATTCTTTATGAGATTTAGGATTTTTCTATGGATGTCCTCCATCCGGCCTTTGATAATGTTCTGTATTAACAACTTCCTTTCTTCTGGTCGGGCATTCCGTAGTTGATCTTCTGGTACTAATTCAAAAAGTTCTTGGATACTGTGTCCGTTTATAGCTTCAATATTATGAATTAGTCTGTTGACATGGACAGTATTTCTTTCGCGTTCCTCTCTGGTAGCTCTATAAATTGAAGGTATGACAAATAGTTGAGCTTGAAGTATTTCTTTAAAATAACGAGACCTGCTTACTATTTCTTGGTCTTCAGTAAGGCCGTATACTTCTCCGTGTTCTCCACTAATTTTTCCGTGGCGGATTTTTTTACCCTTAATTACTTGGGTTTCCGTCCCAGAATCAATGCTTCCATATAACGCATCGTACTCTTGGGGAAGAGTATTGTGCACAACAGTGCCCTGCTTATCTGTAATTAAAAACCACACAATTAACAATAAATTTCTGCGCTATATATTTCGACCAAGTTCTCAAACTCGTATGGGTCTGCATTTTTAGGTAGTTTCGCATGGGCATTTTCCCAAATAGGGTCAAATACATCCCTTTTAGTTTGCGAAGAATAAACAACTACTTTTTTATTAGGATGCCTTTCTCTTATTGCGGCAACTAGACCCAGTCCTTGGTCTTTAGGAAACAAATTCTTCGCCACTCCGTTAATATCAATGAAGCATATGTCCGCATCAATAATATTTTGGTCGTCTATACCAGATACACGGCTAATTATTTTAGTGTTTTTCCACCCACTTTTTTTAAGGATGTTAACAACTTTAAAGTCCGTTTTGTCATCAATAAAAAGGATTTTTGTTAGACGCTTTCTCTCTTCAGGGGTGTGAGCGCAAACACTTGGCTGGGAGGCAGCATGAAGGGTTTGGATAGGAGTGAGTGGCTGTTTAATTAAGTTTAGTATTCCTTTGAATATGTACTTAAACATTCCAGTAAATTTTTCAAGAATAAACAATAGTAACGGAATTCCTATTCCACCAAATACCCATTCTTTGTTCAATTTTATCCATGCCCACGCAGCTGATATTTCATCCATATATTGAATGCTACTTGAATGCTTGTTGTGTGACAAGGTGCCAAGTTTCCCTTGCTGTTTTATAGTATTGTAGTTAGATAGTTCAATACTATGTTGCTCTAGTTATATGAATGTAAAAATCGAGAACCAAAAACGTGTCGCTATTTACCTTCGAGTCTCTACTGATGAACAAGTAGAGCGTCATGGCCGTGACCTACAAGAAGCTGCCGTGCGAGCGATGATACAGTCAAAAGCAGGGTCTGATGAACCTTTTGTTTTTGCTGGAGATGAACATATTTATTTTGATGATGGTGTTAGCGGTACGATTGAGCTAGGTGAGCGTCCAGCATTTGCACGTTTAATGGAGGCTGTGACGCTAGCTCCGAAAGGGAGTAAACCTTTTGATGCGGTAGCGGTATATAAAATTGATCGCTTTGCTAGAAAACTGACTATATTGCTCGACGCAATATCATTCTTTAAAGAGTACGACATAGAGTTCATTTCAGTGAACGAAAGTATAGACACCTCCACTGCATTTGGGAGGGCTATGCTAGGTATCATAGGTGTGATAGCGGAGTTGGAACGCGACACCATCTTCGATCGTACCCAAGCAGGAAGGATACAAGCTCTTCAAAAAGGTGTGCATATGGGTAATGCATCAAAATATGGCTATATTAAAGACTCGAGTAAACGTCTCGTAATTCTTGAAGAAGAAGCCGATACAGTCCGGATGATGTTCCAAATGTTAACCAGCAATAAGATGTCTGTTTACAACATAGCCGATTTCTTAAAAGAGAATGAGCATTTAACTCCTGATGCTTCGTCAATTAAGCATCAGAAAAGAAAAGGCATAGCTAAAAATAAAAAGTCCCTTTATAACTGGCACCCAGAAGCAATTCGTAGGATGCTGCAGGATGAAATTTACGTTGGGCGAGCATACTACAACAAGACCAAGAATGGTAAGAAGGTTCCAAAAGAAGACTGGTTTGTTCAACATGTACCACAGATAATAGATACTATTACTTTTGACCGAGCACAAAAGATATTAAGTGAAAATAAGCATCAAAAGAAAGAGACTCCGAGCAAGCACACCTATTTGTTGAGTGGCCTACTCCGATGCGAAGCCTGCCGTGATGGAGCAAATGCAAAGCATTACATTGGGACTCCTCAAACAGTAAAGAGCACTGGTAAAAAAGTGTATTACTACAACTGCAAAGGGAAGTCTCATCTTTACAAGGAAGACCCTTGCTTAACAACCCCGCTCCCAGCTGATGCGATTGAAGATTATGTAGTAAATATCTGTAAACAGATACTGGAAAATCCAATTGATACCTTTGAGTACCAACAGAAACTCAAGTCTACACGGGTAGAAATAAAGCATTTACAAAAGGAGGAGGACCGAGTCCTAAAGCTTGTTGAAGGTATACCCGCACGGAAGGACTTACTGCGGGAGCAGCACGAGGCAGCAATTATTGATACTCCTACTATTAAGGCTAAATTTGCTGAACTAGATGAAAAAGAAAAGTCTCATAAAGAGCAACTAACGCAAATACAGTCGCGTCTATCCCAAAACACTTTGAATGAGGGTTATATTGAAACTTTTAAGTTGTTCAATGAAAATTATAAAGAGATGCTTAAGCAGGTAAGTAAGAACCGGTTAGATATTTATGACATCATCCATACGATGATTGATGAAATTACAGTCTACTCACGGCCGGTAGAGGAGGGTGATAGTGTGGCTGGTCGGAAGAAAAAGGGGCAACAGGTCCCGTATCGTATCCATATTAAGTTCAAGCTCCCGCAAGAGATGTTGAATGCCTTTGGTAAGCAGGAGGTAGTAATAACAGAAAATGCACCCGAGGTGGGTGCAAGTTCTAGTCAAAAAGACATTGGTGGTGCGCGATGAGAGACTTGAACTCCCGACCTTCTCGGTGTAAACGAGCTGCTCTACCAACTGAGCTAATCGCGCATATATTTGTAGGCACTATCGTACCTAATTTTAGTAAAAAAACAAGAGCAGCTGACCGGCAAAGGTCAGCTGCGAGGTGTTTACCGACGGAAGCCGGTTTGAGTACAGCGTGAGCTGGAAGGGGGGCGCCGGCACAAGCCGGGGCGGTCATGGGAAATGGCTTTGTTGTTTGGGACAGTTTGTCTGTCGCTTGTGTCTTCGTGTGAAAAGTCCTCAGTACCGTTTCTGCCGATGGCAGTCCAGTCATTGTACATTCCAGCTGAGTCGCTGTTACTCATGGATGGTGCCCTTTGTTTTTAAAGTTACGCCTAAGTTCTTTATAATTCGAATATTCTTTTTTGGCAAGGTATACTGCAGGGATATGGTTGAAATGAGATGTACCGTGTTTGGATTGGTGCAAAATGTGCAGTATCGTGTATACGCTCAAGACTCAGCAGTTGAGCTTGGTTTGGTTGGATATGTTAAACATAATCCCGATGGTTCAGTTGAAGTCTTAGCCCAAGGATTGCCTGATGAGTTAAAAAATTTCGTGGAATACTTGTACGAAGGTTCATTATTGTCCAAGGTGGATAGTATTAGTGTGGATTGGAAGACTCCAAAGAAAACTTTTACAGAATTCTCTGTGTTACATTAAATATCTACGTGTATGAGAGGAAAACGAACACTCATCGCTACGGCAGTAGCCATATTCCAAACCGTCTTGATAACTTGGTGGTTTGAGAATTCCTTGATTGTGAATACCGGGATAGTGCTCTCAAGCATTTTTTTGTTATCAGTGTTCAAGTTTCGAAAACCGTACCTGTTAATGTTTCTGGTGACTGGATTGAGTGGATTTATTGCTGAGGCGATTGTGGTTACTCGTGGAGCATGGCACTATGCAACCCCGGATTGGCTCGGGCTACCATTTTGGCTCTTTTTAATCTGGGGTTCAGTAGGAGTGATGTTTACTCACTTTGGTGGAAAAGCAATGGAAAAATATGGAACAGAAAAATAATATTCACTGTCTTGGTTTCATTATGGATGGTAATCGCCGGTGGGCGAAGACTCAAGGCCTGCAAACGTACGAAGGTCATAAAAAGGGCGGAGAAGTCTTTGCGGAGTCTGTGCAGTGGGTGCGCGACGCTGAAGTAAAGCACGCAGTGTATTACGCGTTTTCAACCGAAAACTGGAACCGGAGTGAAGCGGAGGTGAACTACTTAATGGACCTATTTCGTGATTGGCTCAAAAAAATTGATGAGAAGGTAGATGAAAATCATAAGTCTGACAAAAAAATTAATATTCGGATTATTGGTCGACGAGCAGATTTTGCTGCAGATTTGCAAGAGCAGATGGATGATTTAGAGAAGAGAAACGAGGAGTTCCCAAATCCTTCTTCAACTATTTGGATTGCTCTTTCTTATGGTGGAAGAGCGGAACTGATTGAGGCAATCAATACAGCTATTAAAAACGGAGAAGAGGTTGATGAGCAGAGTTTTGAAAAGCTTCTCTGGACGGCTGATATGCCGGACCCAGACATGATTGTGCGCACGAGCGGTGAGCATCGATTGTCTAACTTTGTGACCTGGCGTTCGGTGTATAGCGAGCTCCATTTTATAGAAAAGCATTGGCCGGCTTTGACGGAAGCTGATTTTAAAGACATACTCTTGGAATATGAAAACCGCGAACGGCGCCGAGGCAAATAAAGAACCAGAAATCCTCTATGAAGATGAGGATGTATTAGTGCTGAACAAGCCCTATGGTTGGCTAGTCCACGAAGATAAAAACACTGACGCTCCAACAGTGGTTGATTGGTTTGTGGCCCGGTGTCCGGAAGCTTCCGAGGTGGGCGAGCCGGGGTTTCGACAAGATGGACAAGAGCTCAATCGAGCTGGCGTAGTCCACCGCTTAGATCGCGAAACATCAGGCGTGATGATTTTGGCGAAAAACCAAGATGCCCACCAGTATCTGAAAAAACAATTCAAAGATAGATTAGTTGAGAAAGAATACCGAGCGTTTGTGTATGGTCGCATTAACGACCGGTGGGGGACTATCAATCGTTCTATTGGCCGTAATGCCAAAGACCACCGCAAGCGCTCAGCTGAGCGTGGTGCAAAAGGAGTATTACGCGAAGCAATTACTGACTTTGAGCGAATCGGAATGGGTGAGTACAATGAAGAACCTTTTTCCTACGTAAAACTCATGCCTCAAACGGGACGTACTCACCAATTGCGTGTTCATTTACGAGCCTTGGATAGGCCGATTGTCGGCGATTCACTCTATGCTGATTATAAGATTGAAAAGTCATGCAATCTTGATACTGACAGATTGATGCTTCATTCCCATATTCTTGAGCTGGTACTCCCAAACGGCACTACTGAGCGGTTTATCGCAACAGTCCCAGCAGAGTTTGAATTTGCCGCCGAAAAGATTGCAGAGTAAGGTTCTTTGTGGTAGATTGTGGCACGTTTAGACGGCTCACTCGTTTAATAATCAAGAAAATAATATGAAAGCAGCATTAGCAGGGGTAACTGTTTCCCCAGTAAATATGGAAGAACGAAAGGATCTCGGAATCAAAGCCGGAGATACTGTTAAAGTTCACCAAAAAATTCAAGATAAAGGTAAAACTCGAATTCAGATTTTTGAAGGTCTTGTTTTAGCTCGAAAGCACGGAAATGAACCTGGAGCTACATTTACAGTGCGAAAGGTTGCGAGTGGAGTTGGAGTAGAAAAAATCTACCCACTGTACTCTCCATTGATTGATAAAATCGAAATTGTAAAACGAGCGAAGGTTCGTCGAGCAAAGCTTTACTACATCCGAGAAAAGGTAAATCGAGAAATCAAACGACAAATGCGTCGTATGACTCTGATGTCACTTTCAACTGAGTCTGAAGCAGAACTAGCAGTGAAAGCTGCTGAAGAAGCTAAGAGAGCAGAGGAAGAGGCAGCAAAGGCCGCTGAAGCGGAAGCAACAGCTAAGGCTGAAGCAGATGCAAAGGCTGCTGAAGAAGCAGCGAAAGCCGAAACTCCAGAAGGAGAAGCAGTTGCAGAAGAAACTCCAGCTGAAGAAAAAGCAGAAGAAGTGGAAGCAGAGAAGAAAGACTAACTTTCTCTCATCGAAACAAAAAAGGCCGGCGCTATGCGCCGGTTTTTTTGTGTTACCTTAACTGTATATGAATATCGAACCACAATTTCACAGCCTAATTGAAGAGATTAAGTTAGCCGGAAAAGTTGCTCATGATTATTTTGTTTCAGACAGCATTGTAAACCAACAAAAAACGGATGGTTCGGTGGTTACTGAGGTTGATAAAGTAATTGAGCGTCGGCTACGTACTTGGATTGAGCGAGAATTTCCAGATGATGCAATCGTGGGGGAAGAGGAAGACGGTAGGGCGGGAGCTAGTGGGTTTGTCTGGCACATTGATCCGATTGATGGAACCGATAATTTTCTCAGGAAGATTCCATTTTGCGCCATTTCAGTGGCTCGACTTGGTCATGATTCTGAAGATTCATTTGGAATTGTGTACAACCCCCTCACCGAACAACTGTTTTCATCCTTGATGGAGGCTGGAACGTATGAAAATGAACGTGTGAATAATCTGACGGCTGAGCCGTTAGGAGGTAAGTTGGTGATTGGACTAGGTCGCTCGCGCAAAGCGTCGTGGATGCAGCCATCAGCCTATAAAATTCAAGAAGCAGTAGGTGTGAAGTTTGGGCGATGCCAACCGTTTAATTGTACAGCGCTTGAGTTGGCGTACCTCTCTGCGGGTAGGATAGATGGATTTCTCACTTTTGGGCTGAATTCCTACGATTATGCGGCTGGTTTATATTTAGTTCGCGCAGCTGGAGGAATGATTAGTGTATTTGAAAATGGCGAATGGAAAGTCTTTGAAAGAAGTTTGAAAGATTTGTGTGCCGAACATGGAAAAACTATTTTTGCGTCACATCCAGACATCCATTGTGAGATACGTGATTTTATCGGAAATCCAGAGCAGTGGGCTGCGCAATAAAAACCCATGTAGCACTTGGGTATAAAAGCAGCATGATTCAGTTTTTATGATACTTGAATCCGGTTCTAAGTTAGTGCATAATGGCGCCACCTTAGAAAGGTGAATGTCCAGGTGGCGAAATTGGTAGACGCGCTACCTTGAGGGGGTAGTGGGAGTTATCCCGTGCTGGTTCAACTCCAGTCCTGGACACAATAACAAAAACGAAGCACAAGCACCGCTTGTGCTTCGTTTTTGTTATACTCAAGATATGAAAGAGAAGACAGACAAATCATTTGGCATTATTCCAGCTCGAAAAACTCCAGCGGGCTGGGAGGTTTTACTTATCCATCAGTTCAGCAAGATTGGAAATAATTCGTACTGGGTGTTCCCAAAAGGACATGCCGAAGGGGAGGAGACTCCGCTCGAGTCAGCTACTCGAGAACTCTTTGAAGAAACTGGCTTGCGAGCAGAAAAGATTCTTCAGGCACCAACTTTCTCCCTTGGCTATACATTCATGTTTGAGAATGAGCGAATCAGCAAAACGGTAGATTTCTATGTCGGGATTATTTCAAACTTTGAAACTACCTTAGATGCTCAGGAGGTGAAGGAGGCAGGGTGGTATTCCTTGGATGAAGCGCTCGAGCGGCTCGACTATGCGGACACCAAAAACATGTTTAAAGAGGTACAGGAATTCTTAATAACCTACCAAGGTTAAACTAGCTTTTTATACCATTTTATGGTATAATATTAAATAATATAGTCCTTTGACTTCAGTCATCAGCTCAAACACAGGAGGCCGACATGCGCGCCATTCTTGCAATTGCCCTTATTTTTCTTTCTTCTGCCGCCTGGGCCGGACCTAAGCATCCGACCTGTCAGTACCTGTATGGGCTGACACAGCGATTGGAAGTAATCGTGAATGAACAACAGCTCCGCAATGTCAGCCACGACGTGTGGCAGTCCAAAGATGGTTGCACCTGGACCTATCGAGATTTCTCGCCAGTCGGACTGGTTGGGTTCTACGAAACGGACCAGTTCTATTTCGCAGTCGTTCGAGTGCGGTATCACGACAATCAAGCAGTTGCTTGGGTTCCCGACGAGGTGTTCCCGAAAAACCGGTTTCGGCTTGGTGTTGGGTGCGAACAAAACCCCCAACAGCTCGAAAGCCAAGGTCGTACGGTGACCATCAGCAATCCACTGCGGCGTTCAGACCGTTGGAATGAGAGCTGTGACAGGCTCTATATTCGCTAGGGAAGCGAACAGCAAACAAAGCCGCCGGCTTTATAACCGGCGGCTTTTCCTATGGTCGAGGAAAGACTAGCTTTTTTATAAAATATGTGGTATAGTTTAAAGCAAAGTTCATTCAGATTAGAAAGGATACGCCATGCGTATATTCACTGCACTATTCCTTGGCGTGTTCGCTCTGACCGCCTGTTTTACCAAGCCGGCCTCAGCCGAAATCAATTTCTATCTTGTCTGTGACAAGATGTCGAGATTGGTTGAGTCGCTCGACAATATTGTCGATGTTCGGCAATCGCTGGAGCGGGATGAATCGGTCTTGGCTTCCGGCTGTCGTTGGAGTACACTCTCGGCCTACAGCTTCGAGCTGTATCCGGATTGGTGGTATCACGCTGATGCCAACAATCTCTTCTTTGACGTTGACCGCATCAAGTTGTTGGTCAATGGTCATGTGACTGAGTGGTACACCATGAGCCGTACTTCGATTATCGACGAGTTCGAGGCGCGACCAAACTTCTTGATGCGTCTGTGTCAGCGAGTCGAAGGGCGTCTTGGGTGCTGGACCAACCGGGGAAGAGTGTTCTCTCTTGATCCGCCGTGGTCAGATGATGGTTCGTAAGAGTCATGGCAAAAGGGCCGAAGGTTTTACACCTTCGGCCCTTACTTTATTTATAGTTCACAGGTCAGTCCACAACTCTCGGGAGGAGCGATTCCTCGTTCGGGGCAGGTGCCACTGTAGTAGCAAGAGTCAAACGGTATTTCTTCAAGGTACGTTTGAATATTTTCAGCTTGGGAGTTTCCGTAGTAGAGCAGAATCCGGTCATCATCCACCGGTACATATTGTGATAGAGGTTGGGTGTACAGCTCATTGTTTACATACAATAATACTTCCTCTTGCTCGCCCGAACAGAGAGACTCTGCTTCAAAGAGTGTGAGGCAAGAATCAGTCAAAGTAATACCGAGCGATTGTAAAAATGCTGAGAAGGTGACATCTTCTGCGTGAATGTGTTTTACATCACCATTTCCATCGTGCAAATGGGCATGTTCGTCCACTGTATGCGTACCAGTTGTCATGAATTCATCAGCACTTAAATCGACCTGTTCATCTCCAATAAAAATGTGAAAGTCAGCATGCACATGATATTCAGTATCGAACGGATTGGCGATAGGGTGTGTAAAATCGTCGTGTGTGGAGGTGGTCCCGAGGAATGTGTGCGTTACAAAACCACCAATGAGCGTGCCGGCTAGAAGAGCCAGAACGATTGAAGGAGAAAAATTTTCACTCATACAAGCTATGTAAGAATGTGCAATTTCACTTTTGCTACAATTTCGTCCAAACTACTGTGCGGCTTAATCAGATAGTCAGTGATAGAACCTTCGTGTGCACTCGCAACGTTTCTCACATCATCCATTGAGGTAAGCATGACCACTTTTGCTTTTCGTCCCCATGGGTGCTCCCGGAGCTTTTTAAGAGTGGTGTGGCCATCCATTACTGGCATAACTATATCAAGTAAAATAAGGTCCGGCTGCTCAGCAATAGCTGTCTCATATCCAACGGCACCATTTTCTGCGGTCAGTACAGTAAAGCCAGCGTCAGCTACTGCTTCGGCCATGGCTTCTCGAATATCTGGTTCGTCTTCAATGATGAGTATCTTTTTATCCATAATAGATATATCGTAGCATGATTTATTGATATGAGTATAGCTCGCTGTTTACGTGTTTGGAGCTGGTAATATAGGAGTATGATTACGGAATATAAAATTCGTCGACTTCGCTATTTAGAATGGTTTAGCATTGTTTCATTTATTGCCTTAGTGTTTGCTGCGGTGTGGGCATTTGATACGCAAATTGATATTTACATTCAGTACGGAATTGTTGCCGGAATTGCACTCGTTATTTTCATTTTGTATTTTGTCCAGAGGAAAATGGACGGCTGGCTGGTAGCCACCTCAATGCAAAGCAGTGTGGCTGCAAATGAGGAATTTAATTCTCTCTACCAAAGTAGCCCAGTGGCATATATCACCATCGACTCAAAAGGGAACATGATTGATTTCAATCCAGCGGCTATTAAATTATTTCATGGTACTGCCAACGAGATGGTGAACCAGAACTTTTTTCAACTGGTCCATCCCGATTTTGATATTTCAGTGATTCAAGGAAAAATCAAAGGAGGAGTCACGCTCAACGAAGAGGTAGCAGCGATGCGTTCGTATACCGGGGAAGATATTTGGGTCAAGATGTCAGTCTACTCAAAACGATTTGATGAAAAGCGGATGCTCTCGTTGGTTGATATTACTGAACAACGAGCAGTTGATACTGCTAAGTCAGAGTTTGTGGCGCTGGCTACTCACCAACTTCGTACCCCAATTGCCGCTATTCGCTGGAATGTCGAGCTCTTGCAAAAGAAGATGAAAGACACGATGACCCCAGATCAAGATAGGTATCTGGTAAAAATTAACCGCAACGTGCAACGGATGGTACATCTCATTAATGACTTCTTGAGTGTTTCAAAGTTGGAGATGGGAACGTTTGCGAGTTCTCAAGAAGCTCTAAACTTATCTGAATTTTTTGACTCAATTTTGGATGAGTTCTCTGAAAAGATTACTGAAAAAGCACTGACAGTTGATAGGCATGATAATCCGCCGCAAGTGCAAATAATGACTGATAGTCGATTGTTTCATATTATTGTCAGTAACTTGGTTTCAAATGCTACAAAGTATTTGAACCCGCAAGGCTCACTTACGTTTAGCTACGACTTAGAGGGGAGTAAGCTCAAGATTGTGGTGGCTGATAATGGAATCGGAATTCCTGAAGAAGAAATTGACCGCTTGTTTAGTAAGTTCTTCCGAGCCACAAACGCCCAGACTCACCAAACACAAGGAACTGGACTTGGTTTGTACGTGGTAAAGCAGTCAGTAGAAAAATTAGGTGGTGCAATTGAGGTCCAATCAAGAGAAAATGAAGGAGCGACCTTTAGTGTTGAGTTGCCAGTAACGGTGCTTTCAAGCGCTCCTGCTCAATAGTCTATGAAATGTATTCAAGGACTCATCGGAGTGTGTCTGCTGATGGTTTTTCTTGGTGTTCCAGACACCGCGCAGGCGCAAGTACAGACAAGTCAGGCCGAATATGAAAGACAGGTGTCTGACCTGATTGAATCTTTGCTGGCTCAAATCCTGGTACTACAAGCTCAACTTGACGCTCAGCTGGCAGCCGAAGCGGTGGCGAATCAACCAGCTGTCAAACGGCCGCGTGAAATCTTTAACGGCTCGCCGGTATTGAAACGATACTTTATTTCTGGTGAAAAAGATGTCAAAGAAATTACCAACCTCAGTCACCGCCTCTACCTACAAAAAATATATGATATTTTTCCCGATACCTATGACAAAAAGCTCAGTGAGTTTGTTGTCTTTAGAGATAAACGAGGCGACTTTGATGCGTTTGTGGAGACAGTTCCTCCGAGCCATACAACGTGGACGTTTGCGGTAAATTCTGATGTGCTGTCGCAGGTGAATAAAGATTCAAATAGAGAACTTATTACCCACGAGCTGGCACATATTATTTCGTATGAAGAAATTCCAAACACTGCTCTGGCTGGAAGAGCTTCTTGTCATGAGTACTTTAGTAGAAACGGGTGTCCAAAAAGTAACTCATATATTGCTTCTTTTGTGGAAACATTTTGGGGAGACGAAGCGCTGGACAGAGCGATTGAATTTAAAACGTACAAAAATCCTATCGATGAAGCATACGACTACTATGAAGACTTTGAAGATGAGTATGTCAGTGGGTATGCAGCACTTAGTCCCGAAGAGGATTTTGCTGAGAGTTTTGCTGAGTATGTAGTTGATAGGGGAGTAGAAAAGAACGAGATTGAATCGCAGAAAGTATGGTGGTTCGAGCAGTTTGCCGACTTGCAGGACATGCGACGTACTATTCGGTCTTCTTTTTAGGTGACTGTGCCGCTGGTTCTAGTTTTCGAAACAACATCTTAAAAATGTCTTTTTGGAACTGTGCCAAAGTAGGATTTTCAATAATCGTCGCAATGGGCTCGGTGTAATCAATAAAGGCTATTTTATTACCGTAAATAATTTGCGATACGTTGTATTCAAATGGCCAGAAGTTTTCTGGTACTACTCGGAGTGATTCTTCTAGGCTAGGTTCCCTTGATGCGATATAGTCGGGATTTGATATAACGAGACGTTCTAGTTGCTTTTCGTCTCGCATCTGCTCGTACGATTCAGGTAGGCCAATTTTTTGCAGGTCTTCGTGACTGGCGGCATTGTAGCGGTAAAATTCCTCTCCCTTTTTTAGAGTATGAACAATGTCTTCATAGACGGCATAAATACCTTCTTTTCCGTCTAGTCTACGCACGATAGGGGTGTTGGCATTGCGAATAGCATGCAACTGAGGAATTACTGTATCCAGTTCTGCCTGGATATTTTTTAAGAGTGAGCTCAGACGGTTTGGCGATTCAGCGTTGTATCTAGTTTGTTTTCCAATCAGTCGACTATTTACAAGTCCTTTGCTCTGCAAAAGGGGAATGACTGAATAAATGGCTGGACGATGTAATTCGCTAATGCGAGAGATGGCTGCAACAGTCAGGTTGCCGTGTTCTAGGAGTGTAATATAGACCTTTGCTTCGTACGAAGACAGTCCGGCAGCAGTGAGAAGCTTCTTTAATTTTTTCGGATGGTTTAATTTCATAGTAGTGTATATATAATTTACACATATTTATATCACAGAAAACTATATTTTTCCATCTAATATTACCAATATATACTTATCTACTTCACTTTGAATACTTTTTTTTACACAAAAATTAATTTCTCATCTATAGTGTAAGTAATGAAGAAATAACTTCATTACACCAGTTCTTTTCAACCAGCTAAATCTGACAACTTAGAAGGAAGGTTCCTTGCAAGGCTTTTCTTGTGAGCACTTTTGTCAGATTTAGTGTTCACAGAACAGCTTTGCAAAGAGCGTTTCTTCTTAAGAGACGCTCTTTTGCGTTATCGGAGTGATGGTACTTCGGTGATATGGCGCAATGTTCTTTGACAGCCAAAGGAGGCTTCAATGTTTAAGAACTCCCTTCGTCCACTTGTGCTACTCGTGTTGGTGGGTTTGGTGTCGGCGTGTGCTGGTCCAAACACGCTAACTGATATCCCTGCACCCGACACTTCAATTGCCGGTTTCTGGTGGGGTCTGGTCCATGGTGTCATTTTGCCGTTTAGTTTTATCGGTTCGTTGTTTAGTGAAAACATCTCTATCTACGAGGTGCACAACACTGGCGGCTGGTATGACTTTGGGTTTGTGCTTGGGGTTATAGGTCTCACTTCAACTACCTAAAGAAAGGGCTGGCGAATGTTCTCGCCAGTCTCCCTGCAACATAAGGAGGCTCTCATGAGCAGTTCTAAACTCGGTAGGTTCATCCTGCCAGCCTTGCTGGTTTCGACGAAGCTGACAAAGCTCGCAAAAGCAGCTAAGTTTCTGAAAGTCGCCAAGCCAATGATAACGCTGGTGACGATGTCGATTTCGGCTATCGCCTACGCGTTTTGGCTTGGTCCGTGGTTTGCGATTGGTCTGGTCGGCATGCTGTTTGTGCATGAAATGGGCCACGTGTTTGCGATGCAAAAACGTGGCTTCCAAGCATCAGCGCCGGTCTTCATTCCATTTTTGGGTGCGGTTATCTTTGCTCCCAAAATGGACAGTCGTGATGACGAAGCGTTCATCGGTATCGGTGGACCAGTGCTTGGCAGTCTGGCTGCGCTCGCAGTCTTGGGTGTTTGGTTTCTGGTCGGGGATAAAGAAAGTGACTTGGCGGTAATTCTCCTGATGGTGAGTTACGTTGGTATCTTTCTGAATCTTTTTAACTTGGTACCAATTCGTCCGCTTGATGGCGGTCGGATTACTCAAGCGGTGGGGCCTTGGTTCAAGTATGTGGGAGTCGCTGCCCTCGCAGTAGTGTCGTTTCTGTTTCAAGAGCCGGTCATTCTCTTCATTTGGATTCTGGTGTTGCCGGAGATTACCGCGTTGCCACTGAAGTTGCGGGCGATGCTTGGAGTTGGACTCTGGGTGTCGATGGTGACTTTGATGGGTCTTGGATATAGCCATCAACCGTTCTGGATTGATGTGTTTGATTCAGTCATGGCAGCCTTGTTGGTTGCCATGAATGCGGTGCTGGCGTGGAAAGAAATCGATCCAGCGATTGAGGACGATGAGCGTCCTGCGCTCTCCAAGCGTGAGCGCCTGAACTGGTTGGGATGGTACGTGCTTTTGACGGTATTTCTGGTCACAGTAATGGCGTATCAAATACAGCATATCCCAGTACCAGCAGGCTGAAGCTCCTAATCTGGCGTGTAGTCTGAAAAGACTCTTAATCCCGGCGAAAGGTATTTCGCCGGGATTTTCTATATAGGGTGATATTCGCTTATTTTGTTTTATGCTCCATGATGAGCAGGTAGCTGGTTTTAATATTTTCTTCCAAGGCAGTAGATTGGTTTGCTGCTGTGAAGACTGATTCGTAGATGGTATTGATGCTTTCCGGTTCAGCGGCTAACAAAATAATATTTGCCCCAGCTTCGAGCGCAAGTTTGCTCGCTTCAGCACTGGCCCAGTTTTCATCAATCGCATCCATACTCATGTCGTCGGTGATAATGATGCCAGTGAATTCTAACTGACTTCGTAAGTAGGTGTGTAGGAAATAAGGGGAGAGCGTGGCAGGCAGAATATCAATATTTGGAAACTGGACATGGGCCGTCATGATAAAGTCTGGCTGACTGATGGAAATAATATCTGAAAATGGTTTAGCAAAAGTTGCTAGTTCAGATTCTGAAATGTTCACCACCGGGAGTGCGAAATGAGAGTCCGTGCTGGTGTCGTCGTGACCAGGGAAGTGCTTCACTGAGCCGGCTACTCCATGTGAAGCAAGACCGCGCATCATAGCATCGGCGAGCTCAACTGGGTTTGTGTATTCTGGAAATGTTCGACTATGCATAAATGAGTCAGACTGGTGAGCTGTATCAAGGACTGGAGCAAAATTAAGATTGATACCAAGGTTGCTCAACTCTTCACCACGAGTTGTACCTACCTCAAACGCTTGTTCAGGGGAGGTGATGTCTCGCTGGCCAGTTTGGATAAAAGCATCACCTTTCAAGCGAGTGACTGGCCCGCCTTCTTGGTCGATGGCAATCAGTAGGGGAATGTCGCTCACACTGTTCCATTCATTCACCCAGTTTTTTATTTCGTCTGGATTTTCTGGAGCGCTCATGATAATGACGCCACCGAGCTGATATTTCTCAATGAGGGCAGTAGTACTTGCCACCGGTGTATGAGCCCAGTGGCCAATCATAAACACTTGGCCCAACTGAGTCTCGAGAGCAATTTCAGGAGCCATGGCTTCTGTGGCAGAGGGGGTGACGTTAGGGTTTTGTCCAGGTTCATAAGAGAAGGCAAGCCATACCAATCCAGGTATACAAATGAAAGCGATTGCGATGAGAATTTTTTTCACGACTTGAGTATAGCAAATTCGCAACGGCCATGAGCTTCTTTTGCTATACTGTTGCGATATGAAACAAAATACGATTTTGATTGCGATTATTGCTGCTCTGGTTGGGGGTATTGCGGTGTATGTCTTTGTAGATGGCAGTAGTGAGTACGAGATGGACCATAAGATGCATGACCAAATGGGCGAACGTGAGTATGATGATATGCCGATGGGAAATGCTGATGGAATGGGAGGGATGGATCATTCAATGATGATGGTCTCGAGTGAACGAGAGTTTTTGACCGGTATGATTCCGCATCATCAGGAGGCAGTTGATACTGCGAAGGAAGTGGTAGAGCGGGGAGGGAGTACTCCAGAAATCAAAGCTCTGGCAGAAAACATAATCATTGCTCAAGAGCTAGAAATAGCATCCATGAAACAGTGGTATCAAGATTGGTATGGAGTTGCGTACGAAGAAAAGCCTGAGGATTATCAGCCAATGATGCGTGAGTTGGCGGACCTATCTGGAGCGGAGCTTGATAAGCGTTTCCTAGAGGATATGGTGATGCACCATATGGGAGCAATTATGATGGCTCGAAGCGTACAACCATATATTGAACATCAAGAAATTACCAACTTAGCGTCAGCTATTCAGACTACTCAAACTGCAGAAATCGCACTGATGAGAGAGATGCTGGAAGAGTTGGAATAATGTCCACGTATAAAAACACCTCCGATATCGGAGGTGTTTTTATTGTTGGAGATAGGTTCGTGCAACAGTCTGATATTGAGTGCGTTTCTCTGTATCCATTTTTTCTAGCAAGCGGGGCATCATCGCCAGGCGGTGGTTGCCGAGGAAAAATGTCTGATGGGTTTCGATAAAATTCCAGTACAAGGCGGTCCAGACTTCTCCCCAATCACCTTTTGGGTAATCGGACATTTTTTTCAGGTAGTTACTGCCAGAAATATAAGGCTTGGTAGCGAAACTTCCACCATCAGCAAACTGGCTCATTCCATACACGTTGGGGACCATTACCCAGTCGTAGGCATCTACATACATCGCCATAAACCAACGGTACACAGCATCTGGGTTTGTTTGGCGAAGGAGCATGAAATTACCAAGTACCATCAAACGTTCAATGTGGTGGTTGTAACCAGAGGAGAGTGCTTTCTTGATTGCATCGTCGATTGGTTCCATTCCGGTAGTGGCGTCCCAGAAAGAAGCGGGGAGTCCTGTGCTGTGTCGCCAAAAGTTTTTTCTGCGCATGGCTGACCCCTCGCTTTCATAGCTGGCGCGAATAAATTCTCGCCAGCCTAAAATCTGCCGTATAAATCCTTCCAGTGAATTGAGTGGAATATTGTGCTCTGTACCGTACACGATAGCTCGGTCAAGGACGTGCTGTGGTGTCAGTAATCCAATATTCAAAAGGGGGGAAAGAGTCGAGTGCCACAGCCTGGTGCCTTTGGTGGTCATAGCGTCTTCGTAGGTGCCAAACTCAGAAAATCGTTCAGTGAGAAAGGTTTCTAAGTATTCTTCGGCGCCTACGTGTGTATAGGGAAGCCAGCAGGCAGCTTGTCCATATTTTTCCGCCTCTACTGTTTCTGCCCAGTCTGCTGCGGCGAGCGTAGATTCGTCACTGTATTGGCTGATGTCTTCAGGTAAGGTGGTTCCTTTGGGTATTTTCTTGCGGTTATCTTCATCAAAACTCCACTTGCCACCAACTGGAGAACCGTCTGGTTCTAAGAGAATACCTTTGTCTTGCCGAAGTGCTTTGTAAAAAGTAGCCATTCGTCGCTTTGAGTTTACAAATCTTTCCACTGCCTCTGCTTTCGGGAGCATAAAAAGGGGAGAGTCGTACCAGACCCGCTCAAGACCACTGCTTGTAATCTCCATCTCAAGATAATTATCGGTGGTATCGACCACATGAATCTTTTGTACTCCAGCAGACTGTAAAAAAGCAAAAATTGAAGCGGTGGTAGCGTGTTCTTGTATTTTGACCCTATGTACTGAATATCCGGCTGTTTCTAAATACGTTTGATATGCATCCATCGACAATTTATGGAGCATGAGCTTTTGTCGATGAATTGGGTTGTGGGTGAGGAAAAGCGGCTCTTCGATTACATAAATAATCCGGCCAGCGGCAATAGCTGGCGATTCCTTGAATAATTGGTGCGGATAGACAAGAGTAGCTTCTGACATAGGTCTTAGTATACTTGAAGTATGAAAAAACCAGAGACAAAAATATGTCCGGTGTGCAAACGCCCGTTTAGTAACCGCAAGACATGGAAACTAAGAGGGCAGTGGGACAGTGTTATATATTGTTCCGACCGTTGTCGGAAAAACCAGAAGACACAGTAAAACATCCACTTCTTGTCAGGGTCTGAAATTGGGGTATATTGCACTCATCATCAAAGGAGGAACAAAGAATGATGAATGGTGTTCTTTACGAAGGTTCAGAGGAGGGACTGGTAGATTGCGAAGAATTATTTTCGCAACGTGGAATGTCTCTCACTCAGGCGTATGAAATTATTGCCGGAGCAAAAGCAGCCGCGCAGAAATCATATGCCCCGTACTCCCACTTCAATGTTGGAGTGGCTGGGGTTTTTGAAGCTCCCGAGAAAAGCATGCTGATTATCGATGGGGCCAATCAAGAAAACGCCGCGTACTCGCCAGTGCAGTGTGGCGAGACGGTTGCTATCGCTCAAGCTCGAGTGCGCGGGTATCACACGATTCGTGCATTAGCTGTGTACGGAATGCCAGATTTTTCGGTTGACGGAAATATCCGTAATGTGGCACGGACACAGTGGGTGGCGCCCTGTGGTCGATGTCGACAAGTGATAAACGAAACAGCTGCCGACAACTGTATTATTGTCTTTGTTCGCGGTGATGGTCAGATTATGATTGTCACATTCGCTGCCTTGTTTCCGTTTGCGTTTGGACCGCGCAACCTCGGTATTGATCCGACGGCGTATCATGTATAAATAGACTGATTTCCACTTTGGTGCCACGTATATACGTGGCACTCTTTTTATTGCAGAGGTAATTATTTCTTGCTGTAGCCGCCCACGAAAAAATTCCCGAAGGGCCTTTTGTTCGTGGGCGACGGTGTAGTGGTAGAGGATGTTGTAATTGTGTTTGAGGAGAAGGGAGATGTGACTATGTATATTCCTGATTTACAAATGCGGTAAGTATGTATACATGTGTGCAGTTTGCGGCTTACCTACCACTCATGTTAATACGTTCTCAACGGTTAGTATGGTGTCACTTTTCTTGATGGTGTTCTGGACGTTTGTTTGGGCGTGGTGGATAGTGACTAAGGTCAAAGTAGGAAATTATTTTATCAATTCTTTACAGTCAGTTGTATCTGCAAAGCGGGTAGGATACATGCGTACGGTGAGACAGCTACTTGCGAGAAACAAAAAGTTTCAAATTGGGACATTTTTATTCCTGATGAGAGTAGCATTGCTGGTGTGGGCATACTTTGATAGTCAAAAAGTAGTTAACTTAGTGGAGCCGACTTATACCGATCAATATATTGCAGTTCCAATTATTGATACTGATGGTAAGGAGATATTGCAACTTAAGAAATTATAAGGTATATTTGCAAATCATTTGCAATATGATTTTAGGATTCTTAGGTAAAGGGGGGAGTGGTAAGTCATCAGTTTCAAGTCAGATGGCGCTGTATCAAAACACGGCGGGTATGTCTGTGCTTGCAGTCGATGCCGACCACAATATGGATTTGTCGTATAACTTATCAAGTGGAGATGTCCCTTCGTTTGAGTACTTTAGCCAAAGTCTATCTGTCTTGCAAAAAGCGGTTGGATTGTCAGAAGGGGATAAATACACAGAAGCATTTTTGTCTGATGTAGAGACTCGGTTTGCTCTTTCTCCAGTCTCTGTAGAAATCGAACAGTACTCAATTGTTTTAGAAAATAATATTCGACTCATGACTGCTGGTCCTCAGACAGATGACGTAATGTATGGACAAAAATGTAGTCATAGTTTGACCACACCACTTAAAATCCTTCTGCCTCTTCTAGAACTGCAAGAAAACGAAGTTGTTGTAGTAGATGAAAAGGCTGGAGCTGACGGTGTTTCAACCGGAATTGTTACAGGAGTTGATGTGGGGGTAATTGTGTGTGAACCAGCACTTCACAGTATAAAGACCGCTAAGCAGATTGCTGAGCTGATGGATTTCTACAGCACCCCGTACATATTTGTTGGTAACAAAATCGCCTCATCTGAAGATAAAGATTTTATTATTGAGCAATTAGGACAAGTGCCTGTTACATTTTTGATGCAAAGTAACAGTATAAAACGAGATCCTTCTTCATTGGTGGAGGAGTGGACTGATGAGCTGGTTACTGTGTTTGAGAAAGCTAAGAATCTTAACCAAAATAACCGCCTAGAGCGTACGGTTGAGAAGTTTAAGCGTAACAGTGATTTTGTAGCAGCATAGTCGTCGAGGTGACAGGGGTTGTTTCGTTTGAAATACCTCCTGCAACACTGATGACAGTGCCAAGTTTTGTTCTTCTTTCAACCCAACTCAATGAGGTGATATATGTGCACAGAGCACCAACTACCCGAAATGGCTGGCCTTCACGCTGGTCATCTGCCGATTCTGCAAGCTGCCAGTCCTGAACAGGCAAATCTTACAGCGAGTCTCCATCAGGCTCTGACCGAAAACCTCAATCCTCACTTACCAGCTCTGCCCGCATTACTGGCGATGGTTGAGGCGTACCAACATGAAGACTTCGGTGTGCTGTCTGAACACAGGCTGGTCCGTTTGCCGTTGTCCGTCATCGGCATAGACAAGGTTCGCTATCGGACCGAGGTGGTCGATTGGTTACACGAAACCATTCTTTCTCTGCGGATGTCTGACATCACAGTGGAAGCGATTCGTTCAGCTCTGCGTCCACATGGTCTGTGTATTCTGTTCATGTGTTCTTGTGGTATGGCGCTCGGACGTTGTGAGGACGTTAAAGCCTACTACGGCACAGACGAACATCGTCGCATGGACCGTTTGCGCTCTGCCATCGACGCGGAAGGCAACCTAGTTCGGAATATTGATGCCTTCGAGGATATCAAAGTTCCGACCATGGACTTGCACGCCAATGGTGCTGAGCTGCGACTGTTTGCTCGCATTGAAGAGCTGACCCGTCTGGCTTCGTCTGTTGGTCATCGTGATTACGGCTGGCTGGGTGCTGAGCTGCGTCGCTTCACCTTGAAAGCACAACCTGTTTCAGTTGCAGCTTAGGGTTCATTTCAACAGCCTGTCTTACTTTGGTAGGGCAGGCTGTTTTTCTATTTCAGTTCGAGCCTATAGGTAGAGTGCTCAGAAAATCCTTACAAAACCTACTTCAAAATGCTGGGCGACTACCGGGAAGTTCGGTCACGAATCACTAAGTATATTTGTTCGTCTTCGACTCCAAATCTACTAAG
>CAYGOP010000011.1:0-24434 GCA_964351645.1 uncultured Candidatus Saccharibacteria bacterium
CTCCCAACTCTGCGCTACCTGCATGAACAGGGGGCTCGCACAATCATCCTTAGTCACCTTGGACGTAAGCCTGAAGAGACTCTCAAGCCAGTTTTTTCTGTATTAGAAAAACATTTTCCAATTCACTGGGGTGGAGTAGTAACCCAAGATGAGTTTAAGCAACGGCGTGAATTACTCGCCGATGGTGAAATCTTGATGGCAGAAAATCTCCGTCAAGACGAACGAGAGACAGCCAATGACGCTGAGTTTGTTGCATACCTAGCAAGTTTGGGAGATGTCTATGTAAATGATGCCTTTGCTGAGGCTCATCGCGAGCACGCATCTACTTTTGGTGTTGCGCAAAAACTACCTGCCTATGCCGGACTCACTATCCTTGAGGAAATCACCGAGCTGAGCAAGGTTATGAACCCTGCATCACCATCTTTGTTTCTGTTGGGGGGAGCAAAGTTTGAAACCAAGATGCCATTGGTGGAAAAATACCTCGAACTCTATGACCATGTCTTTATTGCTGGTGCACTAATGAATGATATTTTCAAAGCCCAAGGTCTTGAGGTTGGAAAATCGCTGGTGTCTGATGTGTCGATTGCAGGTGCGCCTTTTTTGCAGAGTAAGAAACTCATTTTACCAATTGATGTGATTGTCGATGGTCCAGCCGGCCGAGTGGTAAAGACACCAGATAAGGTTTTACCAGAAGAAAGTATTATGGACGTTGGTCCAATGACCGTAGATATGCTGGTTACCTATATTGAAAAAGCGAAGACGATACTGTGGAATGGACCATTTGGAGCCTACGAAATGGGCTACACCGAAAGTACTGAACATACCGCCAAACATGTCGCTGAGTCAGAAGCTTTCTCTGTGATTGGTGGAGGAGATACTGTGGCTGCGATTGAAAAGTTACAGCTCAACGACCAGTACGGATTTGTGTCTATTGGAGGCGGGGCTATGCTCGCTTTCTTAGAGAAAGGTTCAACCTCGGTGATTGATCTGCTTAAGTAAGAGTAGATGAGTGCACTGATAAAAAATCCCGCTGGTGCGGGATTTTTTATTCCTCTGTAATCTGAGCTTCAATCATTGATTGGATACGTATGGCCGCTTCAGTCAAAGCTTCGTCGCTTGCTTCCTTTTGCCGTGGCATGACTGCACCCAGTGGCTCTTTTGTGCTGGTCATGGGATACAGTTTGATGTGTACATGCGGTACTTCAAAACCTTCGACGACCAGGCAAGTTCTTTCTGTTTGGTATACCTCATCAAGCGCTTTGGCTACAATCTTGGCAATGGCACAAATGTGCAGATAGGTTTCATCTGGTAGGTCAAACATATAGTCAGTTTCCACTTTTGGAACTACAACAGCTTGTCCTTCAACAGCTGGAAATTTATCTAAAAACACCGCACACACATCATCCTCATAGATAAAGAAGCCGGGAATTTCTCGATTGATAATTTTGGTAAAAATAGTGCTCATATGGTCATAATGGTATCATAGAAAAACTCTCGTTATGAGCAGATTCCTTTTTCCAGATACGGTAGAATATACACCACTTTTACCTCAAGAGCCTCAGCTGTTGAATCAATTACTTAGGGCGCGTGGTATTGATACTGCTGACGAAGCTCAGGCTTTTTTGCAACCAAATTATGAAGCTCAGCTTCATTCTCCTCTTCTTTTGAATGATATTATCCCAGCCAGTGAGCGCATAGAAGAGGCAGTAAAGAACCAGGAGCAGATTGCAATTTTTAGTGATTACGATTGTGACGGTATTCCTGGTGCTGTGGTGCTCTATGATTTTTTTACGCTCCTAAAATATGAAAAATTCCAAAATTATATTCCGCACCGGCACTATGAAGGTTTTGGTTTGAGTGAAACAGCCATTGATACTCTCAAGAAAGATGGAGTGCAACTTATTATTACAATTGATTGTGGTACTTCAAACGTTGCAGAAGTAGCCTACGCCAAAGAACAGGGAATCGATATTATTATCACTGACCATCATGAACCCGAAGAAATACTGCCTGAGGCTGTCGCTGTCGTAAATCCAAAACTGGGTGGCTATCCATTCAAAGATTTGTGTGGAGCAGCGGTAGCGTTTAAATTAGCCCAAGCGCTCTTAGAGCGTGGGTCGTACGAAATTACGCCAGGCTGGGAAAAGTGGTGGCTTGATATGGTGGGCATAGCGACGATTGCCGACATGGTGCCATTAGTGGGAGAGAATCGAGTGTTCGCTCACTACGGTTTGCAGGTGTTGCGCAAATCAAGACGGCCTGGTCTACAGCAACTGCTCAAAAAAGCCAAAGTAAACCAGCTGTACTTAACCGAAGACGATATCGGATTTACCATTGGACCGCGTATTAATGCCGCGTCTCGAATGGATAATCCTGAAGATGCGTTCTTTATGTTGGCTGAGCAAGATGTGGTGAAAGCGGGAGAGCGAGTAGAGCACCTTGAAGGTTTAAATCTAAAACGGAAGACCATGGTGGCGCAAATGACCAAAGAACTGCACAAGCGCCTTGAAGGTATTGAAGAAATTCCTGACGTGTTGGTGTTTGGTAATCCAGAGTGGCGTCCATCTTTAGTTGGATTAGCGGCGAATAAATTAGCCGAAGAATACGGCCGGCCGGCCTTTGTGTGGGGAACCGACGGAAATGGAGTCTATAAAGGTTCGTGCCGGTCAGGAGGCGATGCCAGTATCGTAACCCTAATGCAAGCTATTCCTGAAGTGTTTTTAGAATACGGTGGTCATCATGCAGCAGGTGGATTCTCAGTCAAAGATGAACACATTTTTACTTTTGGTGAAAGATTGAATGACGCCATGAAAGCCTTGGGGAATGAAGCAAAGGTGACACAAGAAATTCAGATTGATGCTGAAATTTCACTCAACGAAGTGAATCAGTTTTTGCTTAATCAACTCAATTCGCTTTCTCCGTTTGGAACAGGAAATACGAAACCTTTGTTTGCGTTTAGGAACGTTTCACCAACTTCAGTGGATTTGTTTGGCAAAACAAAAGAACACACAAAGCTCATTTTTGGTACCGAGAATGGTCAGCTTGAAGCGATAGCATTTTTTCAAACTCCAGAGCAATTTACGAAAACTCCAAAAACCGATGTGCCACACACGCTCATTGGTCATGTTGAGCAGTCATTTTTTATGGGAAGAGTGCAGACACGAGTCAGGATTATTGATATTATCTGATACGAAACATGCAACACATAAAGATTTTTACTGATGGAGCAGCCAAGGGAAATCCCGGACCAGGCGGATATGGCGCAGTGCTCTTACTCGGCGACATGGTGATTGAGATTGGAGACGGGAAGCTGGTGACTACAAACAATGAGATGGAATTGCGCGCTGTCGTTGAGGCGCTGAAGGTTGTTCCTGAGGGTTCGACGGCTGTCGAGATATATACTGATTCGAAGTATGTAGTTGAGGGTTCTACTGGCTGGATATTTGGGTGGATGAAAAATGGCTGGAAAACAAAAGCTGGTGCTGACGTATCGCATAGAGCACTATGGCAAGAACTGATTGACTTGTTAAAAAAAGTGCAAGTAGACTGGCATAAAGTGCCTGGTCACGTTGGAATTGTTGGGAATGAACGGGCAGACACAATCGCATCTGATTTTGGTGAGCAAAAGAAAGTGGCTTTGTATCATGGAAAAAGAGAGGGATATGGATACGAAATTGAAAATGTTCACTATGACACAGCAAAAGCAGAAGCCAGAAGTGAGGCTCGGAAGCGACAGTCTCAGAAAGCGTATTCATACGTCAGTAAAGTAGACGGTGTCATTCAGACACACAAGACATGGAAAGAGTGTGAAGAAAGAGTGAGAGGTAAAAGCGGAGTCAGATTTAAAAAGTCTATTTCGGCAGATGAAGAAAAAGAAATCATCGCTGATTTTAGCTAGTTTTGGCGCAAATGCAGGTGAAGTAACCATTTTTATGATAGGGTTTGCCTATGAATACTATAATTATCTGTACTCGGGGGGCGTCAAAGAATAATCCAGGGCCGGCTGCTATTGGAGTGTATGTGACTGACGAAAAGGGGGAGATGATAGTAGAAGTAGCTGAGTCCATTGGAAATGCCACCAGTGGGTATGCAGAATATTTTGCAGTCGTTCGGGGACTGCAAGCAGTGCAAGAGAGGTTTGGAGATAAAACAACAGACATGCACTTTGAGCTCAGACAAGAAAGTGAGTTGGTAGATAATCACCTGCAAGCGAAAGCGGAAATTAAAGATGTAAGCCTCATTGGACATTTTATTGAAATTTACAACATGAGAGTTGCTTCTTTTCCAAACCTAACTCACACACTGGTGTCCAGAGAAGACAACACTGATGCTGACAGGCTGGTGAGTGGAGTCCTTGACGCCTAGTCATCTTTTGGGTACCGTTGTAAGTCGAGCCACACGTTTCGTGTGTCGTTCATTCTAAAGGGAGAGAACTTTGATCAAAAAGAAACTGGAAAAGTTGCGAGCGAGCCTCACGCGTTTGGAGGGTATCCATCATGGTCTGAAAGTCCAGGTCGATACTGCTCAGTCGGGCGGTCGCTGTCTGCAAAACCCGAATCTTACTGAGCTGAAGAGGAAAAAGCTGGCTTGCAAGGATGAAATCGAAGCGGTGAAGCGTGAAATCAATGCGCTCGAAACGTCCGCAAGAACACCGAAGCTGGTGTATGAAGGCGAGCCACCGGCCGGTGTACCGCTGATTGCGACAATTCCCGAAACACGCATGGCCGCTCGAGCCTAATTTCCCTAGGGTGCGAACGTTTCGTTCGCACCCGCCACTCCCAAAGCCGTCCTGTCCCCACAGGCGGTTTTTCTTTTGCTACACTTTGTAGATGGCCGGTCGTTATTTTTATGCAACTATTATAAGTTTCTGTGTGGGGGTTGGTTTGAGAACTGTGACGGCTGTTCCGTTAGAGACAGTGCTGCTTGGTTGCGTACTGAGTTTGGTGCTGGCACTAGTCTGGCGCAGAAATGACGGAGCCATTTCTGCGCCCGGTGTTTTACTGGCGAGTCTTATTGTGTGCTTCTTTTGTATTGGAGTAGTACGGACGGAAATATATAGTTGGCAGTTTAACAGTTCGATTCTTGAGCAATCGGTCGGAACTGAAATTACGTTTACTGGCACGGTTGTTAAAGAGCCGGATATCCGAGAAAAATCTCTCCTCTTGTATGTTGAAAATGAAACGGACAGAATATTAGTTTCGACTGATAGGTTTCAAAATATAGCGTACGGACAAGAGGTGGTAGTCACAGGAGTTTTGAAAAAACCCGAAGTGTTCACAACCGATTTGGGCAGAACCTTTGATTACCCCGCTTATTTAAAAGCAAAGGGAGTTGAGTACTCAGTTTCATTTGCTGAGGTCGAAACGCTTGATTCTACACTAGGAAATATTCTCGTATCAGGATTGTTGCGTGTGAAGCATGCGTTTATGAACCGTCTGGAAACGGTACTGCCAGAACCGCAGGTAGGTTTAGCTGAAGGGCTTTTGTTGGGTGTAAAGCAGGCACTTGGCAGTGATGTAGAAGAACACTTTCGTCGGACGGGAATTATTCATATTGTCGTACTCTCTGGGTATAACGTCATGCTCGTGGTCGCTTTCTTTTTGTTTGTGCTGTCATTTTTCCTTTCTCCGCGAAAACGAATGATTGGAGGAATTATTGCCATTACCTGCTTTGCTTTGCTGGTTGGCTTATCAGCGACAGTAGTTCGGGCCAGTATTATGGCAGGGTTGCTTCTCTTGGCTCAGGGTTTGGGCCAGCAGTACCATGTTATGAGAGCCCTCTTTTTTGCCGGGGCGCTGATGCTACTGCTAAATCCATATTTGCTGTTGTATGACATCGGTTTTCAGTTGTCATTTATGGCTACCCTCGGTCTACTCTTTTTTACCCCACATTTTGAATCAACAATTGCCACTCAGGGAAGTAAGATAAAAATCACCGACTTCTTTTGGGCAACCCTCGCCACGCAAATAGCGGTATTGCCGTTGCTTTTATTTCATATTGGAGAAGTCTCACTGATTGCGGTAGTGGTAAATGTATTAGTGCTTCCCGTTGTTCCGATTGTCATGCTCATGACGTTCATAACTGGCATCATCGCCTTTGTCTCGCTTCCACTCGCTTCAGTTGTTGGGTTTGCTACCAATGTGCTACTCGGCTATATCTTGTTCGTCGCTCGGTGGTTTGCAGAGCTTCCCTTTGCTGCCGTATCGGTGCCAGAATTTTCAGCGTGGGGTGTACTTTTTATGTATGGCGCACTGGGAATTATTGTGTGGAGGCTTAAGAAGCCCAAAGTACATAATGAGTTTGCTGACTGGGTAATTGAAGAAGAAAAAACATCGTCGTCTTTTTCTTTCGAAAAAGACGACGATGTTGAGGGAAATACCCTCCCGAAAATATTTCGCTAGGCGAGGCGACTGGCGACGACCTCCCAGTTAAGACTTTCAAAGAAAGCTTCTACGTACTTTCCTTTCTCTCCCGACGGGTAGTCCATCATGTACGAATGCTCCCACATATCAAGTGCTAGAATAATATCGAGGTCTGCTAGCTGGCCTAAGTGTTGTTCATCTACCCAGGTTTGTACCAGCTGGTCTGTGTGTGGGTCGTGATACATCATTACCCAGCCAACTCCGCGCGTTTTTGCAATTTGTTTGAATCTTGTCAGCCACGCATCAACTGAACCAAATTGTGATTCGATTTTACTCCGCAAAGTTCCTTCCGGAAGCGCTTTTGGTCCGCCTTCAAGCTGAGCAAAGTAGTACTCATGATTACGCATTCCGCAGAATTCAAATCCGAGCCGTCGTTGCATTTCAGCAATGGCGTAGGCATTGCTTTCGAGGTCGCTACTGTACGCTGCAATTTTTTCAGCGATGAGGTTTACGTGCTTGACGTACCCTTGGTAGAGTCCAAGGTGATTTTCCATAGTGTCGGTAGAGATTCCGGGAATTTCTCCAATGGTGAATGTAAGTGGTTCGTATTTCATAATATATGCGTAATGATTAAAACTCGTATTGAGAGCATTGTATCATGAACAACATGAATGGAGTTTTTTGGTCTCGCGTCATTATTCTTGTTTGTCTGGCAGTCATCGGTTGTCTGGCGTTTTTCCCAGTACTCGAAACGCATACTACCAACCAGCATCTAGTGGTGCGTTTTTTAGATGTCGGGCAAGGTGACGCTATCCATATTCAGACTCCTGATGGCTATGAGATGCTCATTGATGGTGGGGCAACTTCCCAGGTGTTACGACAGCTCGCAGAAGATAGAAACTTTTTTGATAAACGCATCGATATCTTAGTGGCGACACATCCTGATATGGACCATATTGGTGGGTTGGTTGATGTGCTCAATCGGTATCACGTGCAGACTATTTTACAGACCAATGCGGTAAATGAAACACCAGCTGTTGAGGCGTATGAATCTGCGGTAGTAACTGAGGGTTCAGACAGAGTGATTGTAAAGCGGGGAGATGTAATCCAGCTTGGTGCGTCTACGACAATTACTGTTTTGTCCCCGGCGGGGGATACCGAGAATTGGCGCAGTAACGCCGCTTCAATTGTGGTTCAAGTTACTTATGGTGATATTGAGTTTTTACTGACCGGAGATGCACCAGCTGGTATCGAAGATTATATAGCTGAGTATTATCAAACTGCGTTAGAAAGTGAAGTGTTAAAACTCGGCCACCATGGTTCAGACACGTCTTCAAGCGAATTCTTTTTAGATATTGTACAACCCCAGTACGCAGTGGTTTCAGCCGGGGCTGATAATCGCTATGGTCATCCGCACCAAGAGGTTGTAGATAGAGTAGAGGAGCGAGGGATTGAAATACTCAGTACCGCAGAGAGTGGTACGATTGTGTTTGAAACAGACGGGGTGCAGGTCTGGCAGGTACAATAAAAGACCGGTCCCTAGGGACCGGTCTTTTATGCTTCCTTAGATAAGCTTTGCTTTCTTGAGGGTTGCGTACGCTCCGTTCTTAGCAATTGTCCGGAGTGCAGCAGTCGAAACTTTTACCGTTACTGACTTGCCCAATTCTGGAACAAAAATACTTTTCTTTTGGAGGTTTGGTTGTCGGCGAGTCTTTCCGCACGGGTTGAACTGCGTCGCACGTGTGCGGTTAGAGTATCGTCCCCCGATTTGGGTTTTCTTGCCTGTGATATCGCATTGCTTAGCCATATGTATCAATAATTAGTGCAGGCATACTACCATGTGCGCTTGATATTGCAACCCTCTACAGTTACACTGGGAGAACTATGGAACTGACAGACATCGCAATGATTCTCATCCTGATTTTTTCAGTGGTGTTACACGAAATGGCGCATGGCTACGCTGCCAACTGGCTGGGAGACCCCACAGCTCGTTTGGCCGGTCGTTTGACTGCCAATCCAATTCCTCACCTTGACCCACTGATGTCAGTTATTCTGCCGGGATTGCTACTGGCTACTGGTTCGCCTATTTTATTCGGTGCCGCCAAGCCAGTCCCGTATAATCCCTACAACTTCACTAAGTACCATAAATGGGGAGAGGCAATCGTGGCAGCGGCTGGCCCGGCTTCAAACATCGCAATCGCTGTTGTGTTTGCTCTGTTGATTCGCAGTGCGGAGGTGTTAAACCTCAGTGCTTCATTTATTCAAATCGCCATGATGGTTGTTATTTTGAATATCTTTTTAGCTTTCTTCAACCTCGTACCAATTCCGCCGTTGGATGGTTCTAAGATTCTCCCGCGGTTCTTGCCGCGCGCGCTCGCTTTCCAGTACGAAAACTTCCGCCGATTCTTTGAACAAAATATCGCCCTTGGTTTTGGCCTCGTCATTTTTGTGTTTGTGTTCGTCCTTTCTCAGCCACTTTATAATCTAACGGTTTGGTTGGCTCGATTACTGACTGGTTTTTAATACGCATGACCACACTCACCGTCGATAAAATAAATCTCCTACTTTTATTCTTCGCGTTTGGGGTTGCGTACGTCATTCCGTTTGAACTCCTTCTTTTATCGTATGCGTTTCTAGGGCCACTCCATTATCTAACGGAAATTTCTTGGCTGCATGACCGAAAGTATTTCACGCTTCTCCCTGAAGACCCATTCTATTTGACCGTCGGTTCGTTCATTCTTCTCTTTGCCGGTGCTGCAATTTTTCCGAGCTCGGCTGAATTGGTATGGATTCTCATTCTGTTTGCCTTTTGTGCGACATTTATTCGCTCAATATGGAAGCGACTTTTAATTATTAGTGCAGGTTTCGTACTCCTACTCCCGTGGCTTGGTTCAACGGCTAGTTATGCGACGGCGGTCTTGATTCCTACCGTGGCCCACGTCTATCTCTTTACGGTCATCTTTATGATATTTGGTGCACTGAAAGCCAAAAGCAGCTTAGGGTTCATAAACTCTTTTCTCTTCTTCGTTGGTGGGATTGTACTGTTTTTACTGCCACAGTCTGACATTCAGATTTTCCCGAGTTACGTAGAAGCTCACTATGCTTTCTTTGGGGGTATCGCTGACGCCTTTGGTCAAATGCTGTCGCTCCCAGTCCAAACCGTGTTACCGGCTATCGCGAGTTTCCTTGCGTTTACCTACACCTACCACTACTTAAACTGGTTTTCAAAAACATCAATTATCGAATGGCATGCTGTCAGTTGGAAGCGAGCGTTTATTATAGGTATGCTGTATGCAATCTCGGTCGGATTGTACTTATATGACTACACGCTGGGGTTTGTGGTGTTGCTGTCACTGAGTTTTTTACATGTGGTGTTGGAGTTTCCGCTGAACTTCAAATCCATACAAGGGGTGTACCAGTCAGCCATGAGCCGAGAGTAGTTGCGCAAACCCTTCCACTCAGATACTATTCTCAGTAGCTTCAGTTACCTCGAGGAGGCTTGCCCCCCAAAGTGTGCGGGACTTTCCCTCGAGGTTTGACCCCACCCACGGTCCCGCACACACCTTCAAATCCGGTAGTCCCCTGCCGGATTTTTTTCTTGCCTTACCGACTTTTTCAAGTACTATTGTTTTGGAATTGGTTGCCCTGAGGAGTGATGTGCGAGGTTATCCTCAAGGGTGTACCGACGTCCTTGCATATCAGCCCGAGGAAAGTGACATAAGTCACGCCTCGGGCACCACTCAGTTCACGGCTGCTACGTATGCAGCTTTCTCTTGCACTTTTCCTTATTTCGAGTACTATTGTTTTGGAATTGGTTGCCCTGAGGAGGGGGACCCCGTGTGGAAGGTGTCTCCTTATGGGCACTGCTGGGCGATGCCGCCTTTCACACATCTGACCCGGAGCAACGCAAGTTGCTTCGGGTCATTTCTTTTTAGACTCTAGAGTTACAGAACGACGGTAATTGCCTTGCAAAATAACTCTAATGTAGTACATTACTCGAGCTACATTATGGCAACAATTCAACAATTAACCCGTAAGAAGCGAGTCGATAAACCGCGAAAAAGTAAGCGAGCGGCTTTGGAATCTGGATTTAACAAAATCAAGAACCAACCAAACACCTACTTTTCACCGTTTAAACGAGGCGTATGTACTCGAGTAACTACGAAGACTCCGCGTAAGCCGAACTCAGCGATTCGAAAGATTGCTCGTGTCCGACTTTCAAATGGTCAAGAAATTACTGCGTACATTCCAGGTATTAAGCACACTCTTCAGGAACACTCTGTGGTTCTCGTACGAGGAGGTCGTGTGAAAGACATTGGAGTCAACTACACAATTGTTCGTGGAAAATACGATGCAACTGGAGTAGATGAACGTCGAATGGGCCGCTCACGATACGGAGCTAAAAAGCCAAAGGCTTAAAGCCAGCAAGGTAGGACTGGTTCCTCCACATTACAAATAGTTTATATTCGCTACAGATTTATGACGCGATGCAAGGAGTAATCCTACGGCATCAAATTATGCGAAGAATGATGATTGTTTCTGTAACAACTCATTCGCATTTAGTAACAACATTATGCGACGACCAATCAAAAAACGTCCTACAGTATCTCCGGATATCATGTACGGATCAGTTGACGTAGAACGTCTCATCAACTACATCATGCTCGACGGTAAAAAGGAAACCGCGCGCAAGATTGTCTACGGAGCGTTCGAAATCATGAAGAAAGATAAAGAAGCTGGGGACGACCCACTCGAAACTTTCACTACTGCATTGCGAAATGCAGGACCGCTGATGGAAGTACGTTCACGACGAGTCGGTGGTGCAAACTACCAGGTTCCTCGAGAAGTACGACCAGAACGCCGACAAGCATTGGCTTACCGATGGATTATCGCAGCTGCTCGAAAGCAAAAAGGCAGCACCATGCAAAAGAATCTTGCAAAAGAACTCTTGCTGGCAGCTAAGGAAGAAGGAGATGCAGTGAAGAAGAAGGAGGATACGCACAAGATGGCTGAGGCTAACCGTGCGTTTGCCCACTTTGCCTGGTAAATCCCATTTTTAACGAACTACTTCGTTGAGTACACAAAAAAGCCGCTCCCTGGACTCATGTCCCGGTCGCGGCTTTTTTGCTACTCGCCTCGTATTTCATTTGAAAATGAAATTTCCTATAGTGCAATTGTAAATTAATGCTAGAAAGAGTACTTTTTATAAATATGGGATTAAGCATTATTCAAACTACGCTTTGGTTTATTGAATCAAATTTATTTATTGGCTTCGTCACTTTCGCACCGGCGTTAATCGCTTTTGTAGTGTATAAAACAAAAAAATCTTACTCAAAAAAAGATGCAGCACTAATACTTCTCTCCGAAATCAGAAATGCTGAAAAGTCGATATCACAGATAAAAAATACTGGAGAACTGTCTGAAGCAGTGTTTGTGATGCCAGAAAGCAGTTGGTCAAAGTTTCAGCATTTTTTTGTTTCAGATTTAGATGTCGACGAACTGGTCTTAATTAATGATTTTTATAATTTTTCAATTTTGATTCAGAAAGAGTTAAATATGCTAAATAACCAACTTGACTTAGCTCAAGAAGAAAAAATAAAATTAACTCAGAGTAAGCTTCTAGAACTTGCTGAAAAGCATGCAGGAAACAAATCAGAGTATGAAAAACAAAAAAATATCATACTCAATAAGGGTTATTGGCTAGAGAACGCATGGTTTTCACCGAATGCACCGAAACAAAAAATACTAAGGTACGCAAATAGTGTAAGGTTCGTAACCACTTCAACATGTGGCAAAAAACTAAAGCAAATCTCAAACAGTAGCACAAGACTTCGTTTTTATCAGGGACGATGAAAGCTCTACATAAACTTTACAAACCAAGATTCTGTGTTATCATATATGCAGTTGAAATCCACTGTCGGTAGCAGTGCTGTAACGAAAGGAGGTCGCTATGTGCCTAGCCAACAACGGCTAGTCCCATATGGAGACTAACCACCATGCCTCAGATGGCAATCTACCGTTCTAAGAATCGTTTCTTCGTCTACTCCTTCACCACTGGAGTCATCCCGACCAAGGCCCCGCAGAGGCTGACCGATGATGACGCTCTGGCGCACGCACTGTATTTAGCGCGTACGGAAGGTGCTGAGTCTGCCGAGTTCTATCTCGAGCAGTATCTCGCGAACAAGCGGTAACATATCAGGCCCGGCAAACTCGTTTTGCTGGGCCTCAATTTTTATACGTCGCGTTCGTTTGTTATAGTGTTTGGTATGCAATTTCTTCTCAAGCTCGAAATGATTATCCTGGTTGTGCTCGCCGTCTGGTTGTTTAGCTTAACTACCTTTGCGTGGTGGTGGTTTTTGGTGTTGTTCTTAGTGCCAGACATTGCAATGGCTGGGTACATAGCTGGGCCAAAGATTGGTGCTTGGACATATAACCTTACCCACCATATGGGTTTGGCGACACTCATTATCATTGCTGGCTCGATACTGAGTCTGCCGTGGATGGAAGTGGCTGGCATTATCATGCTTGGTCACTCCGCTTTTGACCGAGTGCTTGGCTATGGTTTGAAGCATACCGACTCCTTCAAACATACTCACCTTGGTTGGTTAAAATAAAAAGAGAACCCGCACGTGAGTGCGGGTTAGTTGTCGTTGGCAGGGCAGAGTAGGAGTTTCAGTTCGACTGCGAACTCGCGCTCTACTCCTTGGGTGTCCAGTGCTTTGATAGCGATGACCGGAATACGTTCACCTCTACTGTTTTTTATGACACCCGGCCTTGAAGCGATTTCAACACTTTGCCAGGGTTTGACCCGGCAGGTGAACTCTTTCATTTGATTTTCGTCATCTAGACCAAAGTACTCGTGCTCAATCAATAGAACGGCTGTGTCTCCAGGCCTTGGGCTGGTATCAGGAAGTGACTTCTTCATGATGTGTCCTCCTGCTGTCACTCTGCCAAACCTTTTCAAAAAACACAACTAAAATAAGAAACGCAGGCCCTTAAAGCCTGCGGGTTTTGGTTAGGGCTGGCGTGACAGCCAGCGGATGAATCGCCACCATGGATGACGCTCTCTTTCCCTTCGAGCTTCGAGCTCCAGCAAGAGCATGGTGATGTCATCGTCAGTGGTTACCTGACCTTGTTGTAGCAAAATCGACATTCTCTTTCCTCCTGTGAACAGTGTAAGGGGAACGAACATTTTTGTAAATCCATGACCCGTAAATACATTTCCTCATATATTCTGCTACACTATTTATATATGAAAAACTTCACCGTTATTTTTACGCTTATTGCAGTGGTATTGATTATTGGTTTAGTATTTGTCTTCTTTGCTCTCACTGCCCAAGCGCCAACGGATTCTTTCACTGATGATGTTGTTGCATGCACTGAAGAGGCACTGCAGTGTCCAGACGGTTCATATGTAGGCCGCTCGGGACCAAATTGTGAGTTCGTCTGCCCTGATACGGTCGGTGAAGTAACTGACTTAGAAGTGGTTGCTAATCCAGACATTCAAGTCGAAGCTCCAGCTCCTAGCTCAGTCATCACTAGCCCACTGGCACTGTCTGGTCAGGCTAAAGGCACGTGGTACTTTGAAGCCTCTGCGCCGGTAGAGATTCTTGATTGGCAAGGAAACGTAATTGCTCAAAGTTACGTAACTGCCCAAGGAAATTGGATGACAGTGAACTTCGTACCATTTACCGGCACTATTACATTTACCTCACCGTACACTCCGGGTGACCCGGTAGCCTGGAAGCAAGGAAGTATCGTTTTCAAAAAAGATAATCCATCTGGCGAACCCCAAAACGACGCTCAGATTGTTATCCCAATTCAGTTTGCGCCATAGCGTATGAAGCTTTATCATGCTTCAAAATATAAGTTTGAAAAAATCGAGCGACAACAGGCATCGCATCCTGAAGCAGAAGCTTTTGAGGTTCCAGAGAGTGAGTTGCAAAACAAAATCTACCTCACTCCTGATATTGGTTTTGCGATAGCGATGGCATCTGGCCCAGATGGGATGACGAGCTTGATTGATGGAAAAGTAAGCTTTGAACACTACGAACAGTTTGATGAAAACCGCCCAGTGTACGTCTATAAAGTGGACACAGGTACTATTGCTCCTGAACTGCTGGAGAAAGTAGATGATGAGCAGTTTGCCGTTGATATGAATGAAATTACTCCGGATGAGATACGAGAGTTTGTTGCTAAAGATGTTTTTAAATTTTACCAATTGGAAAAATGGAAACATCCTGGCGTACGTAAGAGTGAATAGAATTTACAATAAGGAACACCCGCGAGCCGAAAGACCGCGGGTGTTTTGAAGTTACTTCAGCATGTCACTGAAGATTGTGCCGGTTTGAGATTCTCCCAGCTTTTGCATTACCACAAAATGCATGGCACCAAGTACAAGCGTTAGAAGTGCATAGAGTATCTTTGCCTCACGCCCCATTGGATCGTAATTTTTGATTTCTTGAATGTGCTCCGAACGCAGTTCGCGCAGGTCAGCGATACTCATCCAAGCGACTCCAAGTACCCGTAGTGGGTAGTTAAGGAGGGATACGAAAAATGATTCGTCCTCAGTCTTGAGTCTGTTTATGTCCAGTATCACCATATGCAAGAACAGCACAGGGACCGAAAGCAATAGTAATCTCACCCAGCCGGGCAAGCTGACTGAGTCATCGAAAATGGGGGAAACGAGCATCGTCATCCCAACATATCCGATGTATACAAACAACGCGCGGAATATCGTTCCCATCAGGTTGTGTAGTCGCTGGCCGAGGCCGAATACTGCAAAAAGCTCAGCGAAGCCGATGGCTGCCATGATGGCAAAGAGCGTGAAGCCCACGTACCAAGCACCAAAAGCAGCAACTGCTGAAACGCTACCGATAAGAAGTAGTGAGCGAGCGGCGTTGTTGGTGTAGCCAATTGACTTAAGCAGTCGTCCTCCATCGAGCGGCATAATAGGAAGTAGGTTAATCAAATTGATAAACCCAGATACAGACGCAATAGCTGCGGCAATTTCGTTTCCAGTATAGAGCCACCAGACAAAACACGGTAGTACAAAAAATCCAAAGCCAAACACTGGTCCCATGATGGAGATGTAGGCTTCGTTTTTTGCACTATGTACCAAATTGTCCATAATCGCGACGGCACCCATAAAAGGAATAAAGTACATCCCTTTGGTCCCAACACCACTGCGGCGCATAGCCCAAACGTGACCATATTCGTGCACGATGAGGAATGCGATAAGACCAAGTCCGGTTTGCCAGGTGAAAAGATAGGCGTAGATGCCTGCACTTACTGCGGCAGTAGCGCCGGCGGCACCCATCATAGTCTTGGCAAATATGAAGAGTTCGTCACCCAGACTCTTGATGAGCGGGAAGAGTTTTGGTCCAAGCTTAAAAAGCAGAATCCAAAACCCAAACAAGTTTGATTTTTTCAAGGGAGCACCTCATGAGGTTATTTCATCTGATTAAACAATACAATTTTTACTCATTTTGTCAATAAAAGCATCGGTCAGAGAATCTAGTCTCCGGTTTTGTTAACTTGCTGAATAATCAAACGCTCCCTATTAGGAATCAAGTGCTCTTTAAGTATTTTTATTGGTTACTTCCAGGGTATTGTGCACTCCAAAACGACGCTCAGATTGTTATCCCAATTCAGTTTGCGCCATAGGTATTTCTTGTGCTGAACGTGAAATGTATATCGCAAAGGAGTATGATGCGGTATGCATAGATTGTTTAATATCTCTTTGTTTTTGAAAGGACTCACTGGAGTCTTTGAAATTATTCTTGGCGTGGCAGCCGCGTTTATCTCCCGTGACCTATTGCTTTACTGGGTGAATCTACTCACTCGACGTGAGTTACTGCAAGACCCAGGGGATGTGTTCGCTCAATATATGATAACAACCGCACAGCAGTACTCAATCTCCGCGCAACTATTTGTATCAGTCTATTTCCTCATTCATGGATTCGTAAAGATATTACTTATCTATGCGCTCTTGAAACAAAAGCTTTGGGCTTTCCCGGTGGCAATCATTGTTTTTGGATTATTTCTGGCGTGCCAGATCTATGAGTATATCCAGAGTCCGCAACTTTCCTTAGTCGTACTGTCAGTACTCGACATTATTGTGATTGTGCTGACGTATATTGAATACAAGCATATTACCGCTAAGCTAAAATAAAATCCGCTCGCGACAATCAGTCGCGGGCGTTTGCTTTCAGTGCACCGTGTTGGAATTGACGTGTCCACTGGCGATGCCGATTGCTTCGCAGGCTCGCGTCGCAATGCCAAGGAACAGTTCCGGGTCGAGATATCCGTCAGGTGAATTGAAAATCGTATCAATCTCCATTGGCTCTCCGTCTGGTGTGGCTCCAACCACGGCTCGAATACAATTGTCTGCGCTTGAACGCAGTGCAAAGGTAATCAAAAAATGATTGCTGTGCTTGCCAGGTATGATTATGGCAATCAGCTCCCACGGCACATCGCCAACCGACATCCAAGCAGAATTATTTCTTAATGCTTGAGTGGTCAATCGTTGCAACTCCCGGACACGTTTGCTGGTTGGCACTGCAGGAGACACTAGTACATCCATAGTTTTCACCTCTTTCTTTTCCTGACGCTACAATGCCAAATGGGTAAGCAAATTGCAACAAAAAAACCTGCGACTTATTCTAAGTCGCAGGTGCGAAGGTGTGGGTTAATCAGGGACACCGTTTTGGAGAAGTAATACGTTTTTGTATCGTTTGTCACGAGTGACTTCTCTGCCAAACCAGATTGGTGCCTCATAAGGAAACCCAACTGCTGGTAGTTCCACTTCCGCCATCACAAGTCCAGCAAGATTGCCAAGGAACTCATCAACTTCGATCACCAATGTTCCCCACGGCACACGGTTACGGATTTTTCTAAGTGTTCGGCTCTGCCATTTACTGCAGATACTGGCCAGCCACCGTGGCATTCGCCACTCATACTCAGGTGTACCGTCCTTCCGCTCAGCCAACTTAATACAAAAGATTGCTGGACGGTTTGTTTCCAGGCGAGTGCGCACGGTAAGTGCTCGACTGGTGTACAGATAAGTCTGTGTGATATGGGTTGATTCTTGAACGATGTCGCGCCAAGAATCATTGGTGACAAGGTACTTGTCTTCGATTTCTCTAGCCATGGCTGACTTTTTTGTTAGGGTAAATTGTCCCATTAAATCAATAGAAAGACAAGAAATCTGTCATGGTACAATGAATATTATTTACTAAGTATTTCGATATGGAAGGCGTACCCAAAAATACCACTCCTGGAGTAGAGCGTGCTCATAACGATGTTGAGAATCTGTCCGACTGGAGAGAGCGCAGAGAGCAAGCTCCACAAGCTGCTGAAAAATGGATTGATACGATAGATAATTTTGAGAACCTTCCTCCTGGAGAGCAAGTATTAACCCTAAATGTGCTAAAAGAACAATTAGCAGAGGATAATAAAAATCTCTATATAGATCGTGTCGTTGCACAGAGAGTTGCTGATATTATAGAGACCATGCCTGATGAAGAGCGTGCTGAGTACAAGCTCCCACTACGTAGTCCGGCTGAACGCCACAGTGAGTCAAACGTTGTGCCATTTCCAGTAACTCCACCACCAGATTACACCGACCGGCTCGGATATGCACCAAAGCCAAGTAACAACCCGCAGATGGTTGGCGCCGAGCAACGAGAAGTAGCCTAAGTATTTATTTATCCTAACGTTCTTTTGTTCTTATGAAGTTTGATTTTGATGCAGAAATAAAGCAACACCTCGATGTTGTACGTACCTTGGAACGAGTGCCTGGGGTATTCACTGCTTCGTTAGACGATACGTTTTATAACAAAGCGTGGTTGCGTGATATTTATTTTATTACCTTAGGCTTTCTTGAAACGGGAGATTTGGAAACTACAAAAAATGCAGCTAAGGCACTGCTCACTGTGTTTGTAAAACACAAAGGGAAAATTAACTGGGCGATTGAAAACAAACCACAAGAAGCGTGGCAATACATTCATGCTCGTTTTCATCCAGAAACCTTTGAAGAATATTGGGAAGAATGGGGGAACAGTCAAAACGACGCTGTCGGTGAGGTGTTAAATCTACTGGTCACACTCGAACAAATGGGACACAGTGTAATTGAGACAGCTGATGAAAAAGAAATGGTGCAGAAGATTGTTGACTATTTGATAGCCATTGAGTACTGGCAAGACGACGATAACGGTATCTGGGAAGAAAATCTTGAGGTGCACGCTTCTTCGATTGGTTCGTGTGTAGCGGCACTCAAAAAAGCAAAAGAACTTGATTGGCTTGAGGTGCCCGAAGTGGTCATCGAACGCGGAGAACATGCACTGCGTGCACTTTTGCCCCGGGAGTCAGTGACGAAGTTTTCTGATTTAGCTTTACTCACGCTCATCTATCCGTTTGCGGTTACGACCGAAGAGGAGACTTTAGAGATTTTAAAGAATGTGGAGTACCACTTGGTAAAAGAGCGAGGAGTAATTCGCTACAAGTTTGACCGGTACTACAACAACAATATTGACGGCTTCAGTGAAGAGGCAGAGTGGTGCTTTGGACTAGCGTGGTTGGCGATTATCTACGCTGAACGGGGAGATAAAGAAAAAGCGTATTATTACCTGCGACGCACAAAAAACGCAGTGACGCCGGAAGGAGTTGTGCCAGAGCTGTATTACTCTCACACTGATAAACCAAACCCAAACACGCCACTGGGTTGGGCTGAAAGTATGTACGTGGTCGCTTTGCAGAAAGTAAAGGAGCTTGAAGCGAAGAAAGTTTGATATACTTTTTAGATATGAAATACATCAATATAGCGATTTATGTGTTGGTGGCAGTTGCCATTTTGACTGGAATCGCGAGTGTCATCTTCTAAAACAAAAATGCCGAGACAACGTCTCGGCATTTTTGCTGTTTATTTCTTATACAACCTCTGCGTCAGATTCCTCTACAAAAGAATCATTCACACTCGGAGAGATTACTAGAACTTGAATACTCCCCACTGAGTCTTTTTGTGTCAGGTGTGACACATTCTCTTCTTTGGCCGACTGTAACAAAGAGTGAATGTTTTCTGCACTGTCTGTGTAGATTGCGGTGACCGCTTCCTCAATACACCAAGCTGCAGAGTCAGGATGCAGATTGTAGATATTCCCGCCAGCCAGTTTCGTTTCTTGTGCAATCAGTGCTTGAGTGAGGGAAGTGGTCAGAACTGCTAGTTCTTTTTTCTGCATACTCTGGTAATAGTTTTTTTCAATCACGAGTTGAGCCTTCTTTTTCTTTTTCTTCTTGCTACTAATCAAGCCAAGGGTGGGTCCAATGATTGCTACACCAACAATTCCCAGTACTAAATCTTTTGGAGATTCGTACCCTTGTGCCCAGGTCGCAAGTAGGCCACGAGTGTGCGTGTACTCAGGATGTGTTTGAAGAGTGTTTAGTATCCAGTGAGTGGTATCAACTGCGTCAGGGAGTGAGTGCGGTGTTGTGTAATTACAAAGACCACTTTCAATAGCAGTGCCTGCCACCCAGTTTTGTTTCTGGATTGCAGCAGCGAAGCTTTCTGAAAAAGCGTCATGGGTTTTGGCAAACGCTAGTAGGCCAGTAATATGTGCAAAGAGAAATTTCTCGCTTGCAGTGATTGTTATATTTTGCTTGGTTTGCATGGAAATGAACATAAACGAATATGCTTGTAGTATAAAACGCTAGGTAAAAGTGTAAAGAGTGATTGAAACTCTGCCAATTTCCTGTATGGTAGTCCGATGTCACGCACTGATGGAATTATCGTTTTTAAAGATGTGTCGTATGAATACGACGCCACGAAACCTATTTTAAAAGAGGCGAATTTTGTAATTCGCCGGGGAGCTAAGCTTACTTTGATGGGACAAAACGGAGCAGGTAAATCAACGCTCTTTTCTCTTATTACAAACACACTACAGCCTGAAGCGGGTTCAATTAATCTTCAACCAAAAACATCAATCGCAATTTCACGGCAAATTATTCCCCGGAAAGAACTCGAACTCACCGTACGAGAATTTTTTGAAAAATGTTTCTCGGAAAAAGTATACGATATTGATCCAAAGATTGATGGAGTGCTAGAGATTGTGAATTTAACTCCATCTGAAAAGATGAAGGATACGTTTAAGGATAGAATTATTGGTAGTTTTTCTGGCGGACAACAAGCTCGTCTACTCCTTGCTTCTGCACTGATTCAAAATCCCGATGTTCTGTTGCTCGATGAGCCAACGAACAACCTTGATGTAGCTGGTATTGCACACCTTACTGATTTTTTGAAAGAGTATAAAAAAACCGTGATTGTGATTTCTCACGATGCTGATTTCTTGAATGCTTTTACGCAAGGAGTTTTGTACCTCAATACCCAAAACCGACAAATCGAACAATACAACGGAAACTACCATGCGGTAGTGAAAGAAATTGCTGCTCGAGTAGAAAAAGAAAAGCGCCAGAATGCCCAAATGAGTAAACAGATTCAGGCTGATAAAGATAAAATTAACTACTTCGCAGCCAAAGGAGGAAAGATGCGATTGGTAGCAAAGAAAATGCGCGCGGAAATTGAAGAGGCGGAAGAGAACAAAATTGACGTTCGCCGTGAAGACAAATCAATTCGTCCGTTTACCATCAATCCTCATCAAGATATTCCACTGGAAGTGGTGAAGCTCACTTCCTATCAAGTGATTAAAAATCATGAGCCAAAACAAGTAGAGTGCGATATTGTCTTGAAGCGCGGAATGCACCTACAGATTATTGGTCCTAATGGAATTGGAAAAACTACCTTGCTTGAAAGTTTGGCTGGTGGTCACGCCAAAGGAGAAGAGGTAGCGCCTGGTGTGAAGATAGGCTATTACCGTCAAGATTTCTCAAACTTAGATTTTGAAAAGACAGTGTTTGAAAGTCTCATGGCTTCAATGAAGCGAAAGTTGGAAGAAGACATGCGCTCAATCGCGGCCGGCTTCTTGCTCTTTGGCGATGTGATGAAAACAAAAGTGGGTGATTTGTCTGAAGGACAAAAGGGATTGGTAGCATTTGCCAAGCTGACAATGGAGGAACCAGGACTCTTGATTCTCGATGAGCCTACCAACCACATTAACTTCCGTCACATCCCGATTATTGCGCAAGCTCTAAATGAATACAAAGGCGCAATGATTTTGGTGTCCCACGTTCCTGAATTCGTAGAACAAATCCGCATTGATGAAGTGCTGGATTTAGATAAAAAGAAAAAATAGTATACAAACACTCATTTTTTTTGTACGGTATAGGTTGACCAGAAAGGAGTGTTGACTTGGAACAGAAAAAAGTTAGGGTTACTCATCGGATTCCGTTGTATCAAGTACTGGAGAAACCGCTTCCTCTCGCGGAACTGGATGCCGTGTTGAGGTCTGCTATCTCCAAAGATGAAAGCGTTGTTGAGATAAAAGTCGGCATTGGGCTGACCGCAGTGGGTATCTACAACACTGTCACAAAACGGCCAATTCGCCACTTGTTCACTCGGTGTGATTATCACCAGCCACCCGGTCACTTTGTGGCGATTGAAGAAGGTGAGATTGAGCGCATGTTCAAGCACTTTCCGAATCGCTTTCGTCGGGTGTGGGGAAGGTATGAAAATCCATACACGTAAAGCCTTCGGCGATTCCCTCTGGGGAATCGCCGAATTTTGTTTTTTGAGTAGTTAGTGTAAGCTGTACGTATTATGAATAAAGCTCCCGCAAAATTTAGATTCGCTGCTATGGCAGTTGATGCTGTTGTTTTAGGATTTGTTGACGGTGAGTTGTGTGGGTTGGTGAGTAATGTAAATCGTCCACCATACTACGTGAACATTCCGGGTTTCTTAGGTGGAATTGTTGAGGAAAAAGAAACCGCTCTTGAAACCTGTAAACGAGTACTCAAAGAAAAGGGTGGTTTAGAAAAAGTGTATCTAGAGCAGCTATACACTTTTAGTGAAATAAATCGTGATAAGCGAAATAGAGTTGTGTCAGTTGCTCACCTTGGTTTGGTTCGGCCTGATGTCGCATCTGCTTACTCACACCCAGACGCGTCCTTCATTCCCGTAAAGCAGTTAAAAAAACTGGCGTACGACCACGACGAAATGTTACTCGTAGCAATGGGGCGCCTGCAAGGAAAATTGGCTTATACGACAATTGCTCAGCATTTGCTACCAAAACACTTTACTCTTTCTCAATTACAAGAAGTGTATGAAATTATTCTCAATAAAGAATTTGATAAGCGAAATTTCCGTAAGAAATTATTAGCTCTAGGTGTAGTGACTGACACTGGTCTGATGCAAGAAGGGGTGAAAAATCGTCCAGCTGCTCTCTATGAATTTACTTCTAAAAAAGTTGAAGAGCTTTCTCTGCTGAGCTAATTTTTGCATAAAAAAGCCGGCGAATTCCCTAGGAAATTCGCCGGTCTTGCTTTTAAGGTGCGAAAGGTGACTTTCACCAATCGTGTAAATTGCGATGAAATATAAGATGCCCCAGACATGCAGTACGTCTGGGGCATTTAATCGTTCTCTTCCGAGTTCTCAGACTGTATCAATACGGAATCGAGCCAGGGTAGCGGCTTGTTTTTGTTTTTCGTCAGCTTCTCTGGCTGCTTCTACTCTTGCTCTTTCTGCCTCAGCTTGCGCAGCCTGTTCAGCTTGTTGTGTCTCCTGTTGCACGATTCTTTCAAGGAGCGTTTTAGCTGCGCTCATGAGGTAAGTTTCAGCTTCTGGGCTGTGAACATCCCACTTCAGTTCTGCCTTTAAGGCATTGAAGGTGATAAATTGGACGTTTCCGCAGGAAATCCAAATCCGGGTAATTTTTTCGCCAAAGCTCCCGCCTACTCGTTGCTTCCAAAGGCTGAACGTCACATCGTCGATCATGACGCGATAATTTGCCGCTTCGAACCACAAATCTTCGCCTTCGCTGAATGTACTTTTTCGCCGGAAGTCGTCGCTGAAGGGTCGTAGGTTAGGACCTTTCGTAGCAATTTGAGTTAGTAGTTCTTGCATTGAGATTACTCCTCTTTGTTCTGAGGGCTACAGTACTACAGTTTTGGGTTTTAACAAGAGAACGGAATGTGCCCGGCAATCAAAAAACGTCGGGTACATTTTATGTACGAGATTTGCAATAAAAAAAGACCTCCTCAGGCGTCGGTTGTATTGTTGAATAAAAAATAGTGGAGAGTCAGGGTGTTGTTACCACCTATCTTTATTTGTTGGCAAATTGACCCCAAAGCCGTCCAGCTGCTCTCTATGAATTTACATCTAAGAAAGTGGAAGAGCTTTCTCTGCTGAGCTAATTTTTGCATAAAAAAGCCGGCGAATTCCCTAAGGAATTCGCCGGTCTTGCTTTTAAGGTGCGAAAGGAGACTTAGGCCGCTTTGTCTTTCACGGCTTCTGGCCAGGCAGCGCGGACAAACGGCCCGTGCTCGAACGCAAACTCCCTATCTGCCGGCAAGTGTTCAGGCGCAATGATGCGCTTGATGAGCGTCACTGGCTGGCCGTCGACCACCTCACCGATTGCATCGGTGGCATTCACTGGTGTCTGCATGACAATCGAGATTTTGACACCCCGTGGGTCACGCTTCAGACCAGAGAGAACACCGATAAACGAAAGGTGTTTGGCAGAACAGCCAGTTTCTTCCTGAAGTTCACGGAAAGCAGCGAAGTTCACTGTTTCGTGAGGCTCAATTCGCCCGCCCGGCATCACAAATCCCGAAGGATAGTTTTGCCGGTCAACCAGAATCAGTTGCCCATTGTTCTCGTCAATCGCGAGAATGTCGACGCAGTATTCGACCCCCACAACCGGGGTTCCTTCGACAATCGAGACGAAGGAATGGACAGGGTAGGAAGAAAGTTTCATTCCCCGAGCACCAAGCTCTGGGAGCTCAATCACCACTGTCACTCCGACGACCGTTGCGCCGAGTTGCTCAATCAGTGAGCAACAGGCCTCGGCTGTTCCGCCGGTGGCCAGAACGTCATCGACAACCAGCACTCGCATGCCAGGCTGGATGTGTTTGGTTTGGAGATGAAGCACGTCGCGCTTCTTTTTCTCCTTCCCGTTCTCATCC
>CAYGOP010000012.1:0-22699 GCA_964351645.1 uncultured Candidatus Saccharibacteria bacterium
AGAAAATTTTCTGAAAAGAAAATTATTCGTGACCGAATCCTGCCGCCGGAGCAGAGAAGTTTAAGAAAAAGTCCGGGTGGGGCTTTTTCTTTTGATTCGAGCGAAACTTACTAAAAATGGAGTATATATTCTTGCAGTACGTCATAGTCAAACGATGCAGACAAAACCTTTAATTAATGGTATAAGTTTCACAACTTTTGTTGATAAGGAGGATAGAAATGAAACAAGAGTCGCTCGCTGACAAGATGGTCAGGTGGGGCAGGTACCCACAAGTTTCAATGATTGGGGTATACATACTGATGTTGTATATCTACGATTGGAGTAATCCCCAGTCTCCCTTCATCTTGATTTCTCATGCCGGACTCGGACTTTTCATGTACTGTCTCTATGTCTTGTATGGCTTTGGAAAAGATGATGGAGCTCGATTGAATACGCTCATTACATCTGGACCCTTCCGATTTACTCGGCATCCTATGTACACGGGAGTCTTTCTCATGAATCTCTCGTTTTGGTTGCCGTACCCAAGTTCTATAGAGTGGCACTTTTTTGTTTTGCAGGCCGTTTTTCTGACCTGCTTGATTGCTGCCGGATGGTTCCAAGAGCGCGAAACGCTCTATCGATTTGGTGAAGAGGCCGAGGTGTACTATCAAAAGACGCCTCGAGTTTTCCTCTTTTATCCATTTATGCGGTCTCGTATCGCATAAAGAAATCCATCGCTTTGAACCCCAGCGATTCATAAATCGGGGTTCTTTTCTTTTATATAAAAATATTTCACTGTCGTAAAAAATGCCTCGCATTATTTTGATGAAGAGGGAGACAGAAGATCAGTTGCTTACAAAGACGTTAGTATAGGTGAGGGAGTATTCAAAGGGTGGTCTAATAGCACAACTTAAGTAGAGTGGTATTGACAAATACTGAACTGTAATGTATTTGTAATCGCAAGCTGAAACAAGAAGGAGTACTTTGATGGAGCCAAAAACGAAAGAGTCACCATTCTCTGATATCTACAGGGGGTACGCGACAAGGCTTCTGGATGTTCATTCACAGAGACCGAGACGTGTGCTTGATGTGGGTTCAGGCGGAGGGATGCGCTCAGTATTGAATGCGAAAGCTTTTGGAGCTGACCACCTAACTATGGTGGATGCACAATTGAAGCCAACTGGAGCGAGTGATCTACCCTGGAAAGGCTATAAAATGGACATTCGAGATCAGAAATTTGTCTCGAGGTTCAAGCAGGCACACAATGTTATCGTGTGCCTGAACGCCTTTCACGAACTCGACATAGACATCGCAATAAAGCGCTTTATGCAAATCATCCCTCGTGGTGGCTTTCTGATTATTCAGGAAACCACCCATGCTGGTTGGCTTGAGCGCGTGAAGGAAAGTGTTGAATACAATGAAGAAGACCGCGAGCATCTTGAGCGTGATCTTGAAAAAGTGAAACGCGATGGCATGTTCGAAGACCAAGACATTTCTTCTTTCTGGAAGAATAATTTTGGCAAAAAAGTCTCAGGGAGCTGGACTGAACTAAAGCTGGACTTCGCATACTTTATCGTCTATTGCCATGCGAAATAGAACCCAGTGTAATAAATATAACCGCCACCTAAGAGAGCCGTCTGACGCTATCTTATGGTCAGGCGGTTTTCTTTTTATACAAAAGTTTTAACGTCATTCCACAAGCGGAGCAAAGAAATCCCCTATACATAGTTGCTTCAAATTGTAGTTCCTATACGCTTATGAGTGTAGCTAACATGTTACATCGTCAATCACGCGATATTCTACATGTCATCTAGACGTAAAAAACCAGCACCGAACTCAAAGATGAATCGAAACATCATCGTATTCGTACTTTTATTGTTGCCAGTTTGTTTTCTAACTGTGCTCGTCAGTCTCGTGCGGGAGACGTTGAATGTGCCAGCGCCTGCTCCGACAGTGGTGTATAGCGATGAGATATTTGATGAGAAGCAATATGTAACTGAATTTTTTACCAGTAATGGTGCAGAGGAAATGATTCCAATTATTGAGTGTGAATCTGAGTTTACTCATTTTGACGCGGATGGAAGCGTGCTTAAAAATCGGCAAGGCTCAAATGCTACGGGAATTGCACAGATAATGTCCTCAATGCATCCTGACCCGGCTGTAATCGCCAAGTACAATAGACGAAACAATACAAACTTGTCTGTTGATAATTTTGATATTTACTCTCTGGTGGGTAATGTTGCGTATGCGTACGTGCTGTACGACGTACGGGGTACAAAAGACTGGGAGTGTGCAAAATTAATTTAATACCCAATCAATCTCCTTTTTGAGCAAGGTATGGACTGATTCAGCATCAGGCTGTATGTCAGGTTGCTTGAGAGCAGTTTGCTACAATGGTGACATGAATGATTTTGTTATACACGCCTGTGAGCAGGTTTTGCGGTTTACTACCGTGCATGATTGGAATGATTTGAACGAAGAGCGTAAGGTTCAGCTATCTTTTAATATGGGAGTGATGGCTTTGGGTTTAAACCTTACAAAAAAAGAAGGATACGATTCTCTGGCGAGTACTGCAAAGGGGGGTATGACGGTTCAGCAATTACACCAACATCTAAGATTGCTCATTGCTTCTCATCAAGTAGCGATTCAAGAGGAAAATATCACTAAGCCCTTCTAGTTTCTAAAGGCGCAGTATCATTGCAAACGATGGACACATGAAAAAACACCTTCAGCACTGAGGGTGTTTTTCAACTTAGGTAGTTTCTAAGATTTACTTTTTTACTTTCTTAACTGCTTTCGCTGGAGCTTTTTTGGTGGTTGTTTTCTTGGCAGTTTTTGGAGCTGCCTTTATAGCTACTTTCTTTGGAGTACTTTTCACTACTTTTTTGACTGCTGGCTCCTTCTTTGTTGCTTTCGCTGGAGCTTTCTGTGTCGGTACTGGAGAAGCGGTCTTTCGATTCTTTTCCGTTGCTGGTTGCGGTATTTTTGGGGACGGTAGCGGAGGATTTATAAGGTCGAGGATTTTGTTGAGTTTCACCTCTAGGCCACTGATTTGTCGTTTCAACTCCAAGATGCCGTCGTTGGTTGGTAGTTGCGGAGGTTGTGCTTTCGGTGGGGTAGTATTTGTTTTTTCGGAATCCCAGCTCGTTTTTTGAGGTCGATTGTTCTTGTGCTCAAAGCCACGAGATTCATTTGCGCTCTTCTTCATCCCAAAACACTCACTACAGAATACTGGTTTATCAGCTGATGGCTTAAACGGGACATTACATTTCTTGCCACAGTCAGAGCACGTTGCTGGAAAGAGTTCAGAACTCTGTCCGCCAGAACGGTTATCCCTTTGTGGGCCATTAAACTTTTTCTTCCCACCAAACTTTTGGCCACCTCTTCCAAAGCCACCTTTTTTAAAATTATTCATTGGCTGGATTATGCAACTAATTTATATTTTTAGCAATGAGTATCTGAGTGGAGATAGATTGACAAAATATATATATATGATATATTGTCTGCAATCAAATACGATCTGACTTTGAATCAAAGTCGAGTTTTAACGTACAGTATTCTATGTTTGGTTTTTTAGTAAAATAGTTTCTCTATTGAAATGCAATCAGGAAAAATCGCGAATGTAAACGACCGCGGCTTCGGATTCATCGCTCAAGACGGTGAAGAAAAGGATCTTTTCTTCCACTCAAACGAGCTTAAGAACATTACGTTCGATGAATTGAAAGAAGGCGATGCAGTTACATTTGACGTTGCTGAAGGTCCGAAAGGATTGAATGCTGTCAACGTAAACAAGGCGTAAGCCGTACAAAAACCCTCGTCACTGACGAGGGTTTTTGCTTTGTCTGTACAAAGACGTACGATGAGTATATATCTGGTGCTATAGTATAGGTACTATATGAAAAAGAATAATCTAATTATTGCAATCGGAATTTTCGCTTTAATCGTCACTATTTTTGTTGGTCAAGTGCTCTATCCTTCACCAATTTTACGCCCAGGAGAGTCTCGCTCAAATTATGTACAATCACCTGATGGTCTTGCGTCTCTGCCGGAGAGTGAGTCAAAAACACTTGCTCTTAAAAGTATTAGTCCCTGGCAGAGTATTAAGAAGGATCCCTTAGCGAGCGTGTTTTTAACCGGCTATGAATTGTTTGGTGAGGCAGAAGATTTTAGTGCACCGCTCCGCTTGGTCTTCACACTCCCTGAAGGAGTAAATAACACCCCTTTTGTGTTTTACGAGGTTGATAATATTCAGACCTTGGTTGATGAAGTGACATTTATGGTAGCGGATGGACAAATAAACGAAGTAGAGATTTCTGCTCTTGGACCAGGTAAATACTACTTATTTAGACAGCACCAGTATACTGACGCTCTGCCGTTGCTTATGTTGTTGCCGCCTGAGGTGAGTGAAAAGTCTGATGGAGTGAATGTATTGATGCCATTCTCCCAAAGCCTATATGCAGTACCGTATGCACATACCGCTGATACAGAGCTTGGTTTAGGTCTTGTTCCTAGTGCGACTCAGTTATCGGCTACCTATACGCTTGATGAATCTGAAATACCAATTGATGTCTCTGGCGTGTCGCTTGCTGAGCAAAATATCACCGTTTCTGTCCCAGTGGCTGGGTCGTGTGTGGAATTGGCTGACCAGAACTTGTCTGTGCAGGCAGTTTTTACTCTTTCAGGGCAAGGGTTGACTCGTCCGGCTGGTACCTGGGTCACGCCACCAAGTGGTGACTGGGTAATAAATGAAGAGTTTTCGCAAAACCTGAGATATAGCTTTGATATAGATATTCCTATCGTGTGCCAATAACACCACAAAACGTGTGAATAAAAAAATATTTCAAACGTAGTATACTAATGAGACTTACTAATATTTACATTTGATACTATGTTTACTTTGTATTACCAACCATCATGCCCATTCTGCCAGCGTGTATTACAAATGGCTGAAAATCTTGGGGTTGAGTTTGATTTAAGGGACGTTTCCGAAAGTGAGGCATTTGCTGCAGAATTACTAGAAAAAGGAGGAATGACGCAAGTGCCTTTCCTGATTGATACGGAAAAAGAGGTGTCAATGTACGAATCGAGCGATATCATCGACTATATTCGTGAACATCGGCCGGTTGCGCAAGCGGCAGCCGCTCCGGCAAAACCCCGTGTACATATTAGTAGTTCAGTGTGTGAGTCTTGTGAAGGTTAATAGATAAACTATTTCTCAATGTCATTTTCAACCATAAATTTTAAGTACAACGATATTCCGGAAGCGCCCGCTCTAAGTGGTTTGGTAGAACAGAAGGTTCAGTCCCTAAAGAAATTTATTTCAGAAACCGATTCGGTGACGTGTGATGCAGAATTTGAAAAGGTGGCACAGCAACAATCTGGTTCAGTGTATCGATTTGAAATAAATCTCTTGGTAAACGGAACTCTATTCTTTGCCGAGGCTACCGAGGACAGTTTTGAAAAAGCGATAGATGAGGTACGAGACGAGCTTGATAAAGAACTTCGTCGAGCAAAAGATAAACAAGTAACCCTAAGTAAACAAGCCGGAAGGGAAGCGAAGGAACAGATGCTAAGCGGGGAGTAGAACCAATAAAAGTAAAAAACGGTGAGGCTTACGCCTCACCGTTTTTTTGGGTACTCACTTAGAGTGGTTTTTGTAAGTAGCCAATCCAGTATTGTCTTTTGTACAGCCGTTTTCCAACCCGCATATAACCGCTTTTTCGTTCTAATTTTACTATGGTAAAGAGTGGTTCGTAGTAGGCTCGGAATTCTTTCTCACTGAGCACCCGTTCGACAATGCCGACCTCGGGTAAGCGGTAGGTGCCTGGTTCTGTACCCGGGTGGGTGCGAATCAGTGTTTCGGCATGTTTATCGCCATCGCGAGCCAAGAGGCGTACAAAAAAGTGTCCGCCGGGTGAGAGTACTCGGTCAACTTCTGATAAATACACTGACCGCTCACCCTCACTCAGAGAGTTTGACGACATTACATCAAGTACGAGATTAAAAGAGTTGTTTTCAAAAGGATAGACTTCACCGAAACTCTGGTGTATAAACGTTGTTTCTACATCAGCCTCCACCGCCCGTTTTTTAGCGAGAGAGAGGGCGGTTTGAGAAATGTCCAGACCGGTTACCGTCGCTCCACGTTCAGCGAGGAAAATACTGTTTTTCCCTGTGCCTGAACCAAGATCTAGAACATGCAGGGTGTCTATTGTCTGAGTGCCAATTTTTCTGAGGTATTTATAAAACCGCTTGAAATCATTTTGCGGTTCGTTGGAGCCAGTAACGAGTCGATTGTTCTGGTACTCCTTATCCCATTCATGACTCTGTGCCATAGTTTTTTAGATAGTCAGCCCAACTCATTTCATTTTTTCCTTCCGGAATAACTCGCAAAAGTCGTAATGAACCACCGTCAGTGAGTTCCGCCTTCGTTATTTTTACTCGTTTGTCATTATGGATGAAGTACGTACCACCGATGCCTTCAAAAGCCTGGATTGTATGCCAACAAATCGTAGCAAATTTCCCCGCTGGTAGTTTTTTTGGATTGATTTCTAGTTGAGCGTCTTCTTTCTTTAGTTTTCCGCAGTAGGTTGCAGCATCGTGATCTTGCTCTTGCGGGGAGAGTTCGTCGTGTATCCAAGCTTGGAGGACATCAGCCAACAATTCTCCGCCCATTTTGGCTAAGGTGGCATCGAGCTGTGGTCCTGAAAGTGGCCAGGTTTCCGCTTTTGGAACATATTGCTCTTGTTCGAGGATTGGTCCATGGTCCATTTCTTCATCAAGAAGCATGACGGTCACACCAATATCATCCACCAGATTATCCTTGATGGCGGTGCGGATAGGACTCGCTCCGCGGAGTTTTGGTAGAAGAGAAGGGTGTACATTTAGTACGCCGTGCTTAGGTAGCTCTAAGAAACACTTTGGGAGAATAAAGTTGTAGGCCACAACTACGAAGACATCCCACTCTTGCTCGGTAAGTCTCTTTAGTTGCTCCTTATCTTTATAGGAAGCTGGTTGGAATACCTCAATCCCTTCTGCTTCAGCCCATGTTTTCAGAGGCGGGGCAGTAATTTCTTGTTTTCGTCCGACTGGCCTATCTGGGTTACAGACAATTAAGTCGGGTAGTAAATTCGCTTCCTTCAGCTCCTTGAGGACCGGTAATCCTAATGGTTCTCCACCAAAGTAGGCAATTGAGATGTTTGATTTCATGTGGGTAATATAGCAAATCTTTATCGGTCTGTATAAAAGAATACAGAGGGCGCGGACGCCCTCTGTTTAAGCTGCGAGAATACGTCTCGCAAGCTCCTTGTTGTTTTGATGAAAATCCGCTTTATCATCTACGGTATACGCGTCGCCAACCCTCAGCGTGATACGGTATAAACCCGTAACCCAGACCCAGAGAGCCTTTTTGAATCCGTTGCTCTTGTTTTTAAAGGGTACGTCAATAAAGACGGGAGAGATGCGAGCTCTGGTTTGTGCAGCGATGTCTGGCACTCGTGATTGGATACGGCGGATTTTTGTGCCCCGTTCTGGATTCACTCCAAACGGCTTGTGGGGCACATCTTTACCTCGAACCGGACTATCGGTACGACCCCCTTCAGGGTGGACGACAAGAGTTGCAGAGGAACGCAGTACCTTCAGCATTGTTTTAACTGCCGAGGTGTTGCCTTTGTTTGCTCTGTCGACTTTGACGCAGTGGCTGATGTTGTAAAGCCATTGCAACCAACTTGGAAACAATGCTCCGTCCGGAACGCTCCACACAAAGAAGCGCTTTGGCATGATGAGGGCAAACGGCCAGAACATCATCGGTAGGATAACTGTCTCTAGGAGGGTGGGGTGGTTCGCGGCAATAATATGATTACCTCTATACACCTCGCGCCAGAGCTTCCAGTAGCCTTTGACTCGGATGAGACCAATTGCATAAAAGAACCAAAAGAGCAGACCTCCGATGGTTCCTAGCGTGCATATAACTCCATATGCGCCCAGCGAGCGCCATAGTTTTTGCATGAGAAGAATCCTTCAGCGGTTGTTTTATGAAACTGTACCTGGAAAGCAAGACTAGTCAACCTCTTCCTCATCAGAACCATCAAGCGGTTTTTCTCCTTTGTGCCAGATTTTTTCTGCCCGGTCGGTAAAGAGAATTCCGTCCAAGTGGTCATATTCGTGCTGAAAGATTTGAGCGAGAAGTCCACCGGCACCTCTGGTAAAGGGCTTTCCGTGTTCATCGACTGCCTCGAGGGTGACGTTTTTGTGTCTCAGTACCATGCCATAGGTATCAGGAATAGAAAGACATCCTTCACCCATTTCCGCCATTTTCTTTGAAGCTTTTACAATTCTTGGGTTTACGGCCACGATTGTCGGCAAAGCATCGTCGCGGTCGCTTTGGTCCTCGATAAGAAAAATCCGCTTAGAAACGCCAATTTGAGGTGCTGCGATAGCAACAGCAGCGTAGCCGTCTACATCGTAGGTCTTAATAGCTTTGCGTAAGTCTTTAACGATTTTACTAACGGTGCCATCAGAAAACTCCTCGGCAGTGATTTCTTCTGCGATTGCGTGTAGGGCTGGGTGATTTTCTGGTACCAGTTTGGCCATGATTTTTGTACTATAGCAAAAATTTGCGTCTTTACTAGACTATTCTTTCGGGATTTATCTCGACTTTCACATAGGGTGGTAATCGTCTTAAGGCAGGAATCAGTTCAGCCGGTAGGTGTCTGATTGATTCGGGAACTCGAATTAACCCGTGACGCAAGGTTTTTGCATCTGTGGAGTTTGGATTGTTGTAGTATTGCGGTTCAAACGCCGTGAGTATCGGTTCAATAGATTTTTCTAGCTCGAAGACAGAGGTAGAGTTCCCAGTCCAGGTTAAGAGAATGAACGTGCTGTAGGGTGGGTATTTCAGTAATGAACGCAGGGCAATTTCATCGTCGTAAAAGCGTTCAATAGCACCACGTGTCGCGTGAATGAGTAAGTTGTCCGATTCAGTACGTGTCTGCACCAGCACTTCTTTTGCGGTGCATTCACGCAACCGAAGGAGTAAGCGAAAGAGTGATTCGTCTGCTTTCCAGGTAGGGATAGCTCGAGTAGCATCAAGTGAGATGACCGCACTCACATCCACTCCGTGACTCAGGAAGGGTAGAGCTACTTGAGTTCCAATCAATACACCACTGCGTTTTTCAAAAAACTCCTTGGCAATTTTTTGGGCTTGTTTTGGTGTTTTGGCAGTGAGGTTATCCATTATGGTTACGTCACTTTCGGGAAATAATTTTTTCCATTCGTCAGACACCTGTTGAATACCAATGCCACGTTCACGTAGGCGCCACGAGCCACAATTGGTGCAAACATCACTTGCTGGCACTCTCCGTCCAGACGTGCTGGAAACAAACCAACGTTGCTCCTCATTATTTTTGTACGTCCGGATAAGAGAATATGGGGTATTTGAGTCTGGGCACCGGAAGATAAATCCGCAGTCGATGCAGGCGATGACCGGCGCGAGACCTCGACGAGCTGAATAGAAAAAGACGTGACCGCGCGCCTCCAGTGCTCTCTCTACACTCGTAATAAGTTCCTGAGAAAAAAGCTGAAAAGGAGCATCAGGCTTAGGTTTATCTTTTTGCGTGATGATTGATAGGGGGGAGGTGAAAGCTATCCTTTTTGCTTCTTCGCCGTAGGTAAAATAGAGCTCGTCTCGTCTGAGGACTTCATCTTCAGTCCGAGGGACAGTGTCGCCAAGTAAGATTGAAATCTGGGCTGCTTTGGCGTAAATCATCAAAGCAGTACGGTGGTCCAAGTAAGGTCTTTGCCTGCCAACATAGTGTCCGCTGGCTGACTGTTCAATAATAATGGAACGCACGTCACCCCGGTTGAGGTAGGCAAAAGACGGGGTGGTTATGATAAGGAGCGCGCTTTCTTGTTCACTGAGCTTCGTGTATGAGGCGTCGCGTTGACGTTTTGTTTGGTTGGGTGAAAAGACAATAATTCTGTCTTTGATGCCATGACTCAGTTTTTCAACCGCGTAATCAATGTCAGCGCTGGTCGGTACCACAAATAACACTGAACCTTGATGGGCAAAGTTAGTGCGAATGTGTGTCTGATATTGCACAAACCGTTCATCCAACTTGGCGGTCAGTATTTGAGGAGTTGATTCCTCATGAAAATCTTTTTTTATTGAGGAGGGGAAGGGGCGTGAGCCATTACGCACATCAGGGGGGAGTAATGAAAATAAAAGAGCACCAGCACTCGTTGGGTAGACCTGGGTAAGTTCATGAGCAGTAGTTTGGATGCTTTTGGGTAACTGAACAGGATTCTCTTGGGCCGGGAGCTTCCGTAGAGAAAAGGTGGCTGCCTTCAAAGCAGTTTTTGTGCTACTAACTGGCTTTACGTCCGTCACAATAGCCGGCTGGTTTTTACCCCGAATAGGAACACTAATAAAGCTTCCAAGCTCATACGAAATAGGAGAAAAGTATGAGAGTGATTCAAGTTGAGTGTTTTTTAGGAGGGGAGTAACTTGTATCACGAGCATGGTGACCTATTGTAGCAAAACAAAGGTGGTTCAGAAAGAATCGCTTTTTTAGACTTTGTATGATAATTTACGCCACAGAATATTTCTTTTGGAAAGGGTGTCATCATGACAACGACTAAGGTTAGACGACGTACACATCTGTACGTTATTGCAGCTTTGCTTATCGGCGCAGTCGCTCTCGTGTTTGGAAAATATGAGTTTTCACTCACAGAGCCACAAATTGCGCAGAAGATTGAAGCAGTGCTACCCATTGAGACGAATGGTGTGTCTATCGATACAATCACCGTTGATTTGTCTCAGTCTGACAACACTGTCTTACTGCGAGCTCAAGGGACCGCAACGCGCCTGGCTCGAACGTACCAGTTTGAGATTCAGGCTGAAGGGGTTCCAGAATATCGCTTCATCAGTGGAGAGTTTTTCTTTCGTCCTGAATCTGTCGAAATTGTTCGTCTTGAGCAGACAGAAGGCGAGTCAGTCGAAGAGTCGGTGTCTCGTGTGACCGGTGTCCTCAAAGAGTTGTTTCCTCAGCGAGCTGAGGTGATTGACGAGGCTACCTATGCGGCCATTAGAGTCGCGCCTGAGATTCAACGCTGGTTTGAAGCTCGAGCAGAAAGCGCTGCGGTGTACGTGCTTGCACGAGCGCCGATTTACACACTGCCACGCGATGCTACAGGTTTTGCTGCCCAAGCGGTGCTTGATGATATCCAGATTGTCGATGAGACTCTGGTTGTCAGCTTGTCACTCTATCGACTTGGTACGTGGGTGATTGTGTTCTTCCTGGGGGCTCTCATAGTGCTTGCTCACATGCTCTGGCCCTTTGCTTTGGCAACGAACGGTAGTCGTCGATAAGAAAAAGCCGCGCAAGATATTTTGCGCGGCTTCTTGCTATCTAAAATTCGTCTAGGTATTCCACCTCAGCTCCGAGGCCAGATAGTCTCTCAACGAGTTTTTCGTACCCGCGATTAATGCTGTAGATATTTCGTAGTACTGATTTGCCAGATGCAGCCAGCATTCCAATCAGGAGAATCGTAGCTGGACGCAAAGCGGGCGGACAAATAAGTTCATTGGCTCGTAATGGAGTTGGTCCATTAATGTAGATTCGGTGTGGGTCAGCGAGGACTGTTTCCGCACCAAGCTTATCGAGCTCAGTGAAGTAAATTGCGCGTTTTTCGTACACCCAGTCATGAATAAGTGTTTGTCCTTCAGCTTGAGTAGCGATAACGGCAAAGAAAGGCAGGTTATCGATATTGAGTCCCGGGTAGGGTCGAGCGTAAATCTTCTCATGCAAAGAAACAAGTTTTGAAGGTTTGGTAGTGATATCTACCAAGTTTGTTACACCATTGTGACTTTTGTAGGGTTTAGATTTTGTGTACTTGAAGCCCATTTTTTCGAGCTTAAGCAGTTCAAGTTCCAAGAACTCAATCGGACAACGTGTGATAGTGATGCTTGAGTTGGTCACGATTGCCGCAGCAAGAAAGAACATACTGTCAGTTGGGTCCTCAGCTAATGTGTATTCAATATTTTGATTGATGTCATTGACTCCCGTAATGGTTAGAGTAGTGGTTCCGATTCCTTCAATTTTGACCCCAAAGAGTGACAAGAAAGCGCAGACTTCTTGCACCATGTAGTTGGCAGAAGCGTATTTAATGACTGTGGTGTCAGGGCGACCAGCGGCAGCAAACAGTGCATTTTCAGTCACAGTATCTCCAGATTCGTAGAGAATAATTTCACTCGGTACTTTGTGTTCTTGAGTCACTTTAAATGCGTCTTCTGTGGTTTTGATATCGGTTCCGAAATGTTCCAGGGCGTAGAAGTGCGGTTTTACCGTACGGCTACCTAGTTTGCAACCACCAGACTGAGGCAGAGAAAAAGCCTTAAGTCGGTGCATGAGCGGTCCAATGAACATCACAATACTGCGGGTTCTTCGGGCCGCAACTTCGTCAATGCTTTTCAAGTCAAACTTCTTCGGTGGAGTAATGGTGATGGTGGTGCCTTTCCAGTCTACTTTTACCCCAATGCTCTCGAGTACTTCAATAATACGGTGCACTTCTTCAATGCGGGGCATGCAATGCAGGGTGGTTGTACCTTTGTTTAGGAGTGATGCACAGAGTAAGGCCACCGCTCCATTCTTTGAAGTGTTGGTCTGGATGGTTCCCGATAGTTTCTTTCCGCCTTCAATTGAAATGTTTACCGTACCAGGAGAAAGGGTAATAAGGTTTTTACCAAGCGCTCGGCCAATTTTTTTGAGCATATCAGCGCTGACGTTTTGTCGGCCTGATTCCATACGCGCAATAGCGCTTTGAGTCGTTTTTAGTTTTTTTGCTAAATCTGTCTGGGTCATGCCAGCTGTTTCGCGAATATCAGCGATGCGGGTTCCGATGTGTTGCATAAAAACTAATATAGCATATATGCTATGCACAATGAATTTTATAAACATTGACTTATGTAAAAATAATGTTTTTATACAGCAGGACAACTTGGGAGAATTAGTATGGGAAAAAATCGCCGTGCCGCGGATGTGCTTTTTGAAAAGCTTGAACAAGAGCTTGAAGGTGTCTTGTTGCGTAGGTCAAAAATTACCAACAAAGTTCGTGCACAAATCATTGAAATGGCAAAAAAGAAAGGTATCTCGGTTAAAGAGATGATTGATGAAGTTCGGCCTGCTCTTATCAAGACGGCAGAAAACGCAAAAGTTCTTTCTCCGCCAAACTTACAGTAACTGTGTCGCTAAAGGAGAGTTTTCCTTTAGCGACTTTTCTTTTTCATCGGTACTGGTACTATGGGTCAAATTAATATGTTCGGAAGTTTTACTCCAAAGATTGGCATTGATTTAGGTACCACGAGTATCTTGGTCTATGTGCCTGGCCAAGGGATTGTGCTCAATGAACCGTCCGTGGTGGCGGTGTCTGATGATAATAAAGTGCTCGCAGTGGGAACTGAGGCAAAGATGATGATTGGACGAACTCCTGAGAGTATTCGAGCGTACCGCCCGATGAAAGATGGCGTGATTGCGGATTATCGCGTGACTGAAGCAATGCTTCGGTATTTCTTGCGCAAATCAATGAGTAAGTACAACTTGTTCCGACCGGATGTGATGGTATCTGTGCCGGCTGGAGTTACGTCAACCGAACGCCGAGCAGTGGTAGAAGCGGCCATGAAAGCCGGTGCGCGAAATGCCTTCGTGGTCAAAGAACCTATTTTGGCCGCGATTGGTGCTGGGGTGCCGATTTATGAACCTCAGGGACACATGATTATAGATATTGGAGGTGGAACAATCGACGTAGCAGTTATTTCACTGGGTGGAATTGTGGCCTCAAACTCAGTTAAATGTGCTGGAAACAGAATTGATGCTGCTATTATTGATTATGTAAAAAAGACCCGAAATCTTGCCATTGGAGAGAAGACAGCTGAGGACATTAAAATTACGGTTGGTTCAGCCTTGCCGTTGGAAGACGAGCTGGTGATGGAGATTAATGGTCGCGACATGCTCACAGGCTTACCGCGAACCACTGAAATAAAAAGTAATGAAGTGGTAAAAGCCATTGGAAAAGAGTTGCGTGAGATGGTGAAAGCCATCAAGGATGTGTTTCAAAACACTCCACCAGAGCTCGCTTCAGATATTATTGATGGAGGAATCATCATGACCGGTGGGACTTCTCAATTACGAAACTTCCCAGAACTTATCCGGAGGCGAACAGGAGTAAAAGCCGCTGTGGCAGAACAAGCCCTCTTTTGTGTCGTAAAAGGTACCGGTATCGCCCTCGAACACTTAGATGTCTACAAGCGGGCAATTTTGTCTAAAAAATAATTAGTTAGGTGCTTCAGCCTGCTCTGCAGTATAGCCACTCTTCATTTTTTCCCAGAGTTCTAAGGAATAGAAGTCTGGAGTTTTAATTTCTTCTAAATCTATCATTTTTGGTATCAGTAAAAATGCCAGCGCATCAAGGTTTACACCCGTAAGATTCAAAGCTTTTTCTAGGCCGTTTTTCTTTAATTCAGCCGCAAGTTTAGTTTGCTCTAAGTAAACAGTCGCTTTACTTTCGGCGATGTGAGGATTTGCATCAGTTCGACTAGCTCCACCGCGGAACAGCCTCCCGGTTCGATTAATGGCTTCTTGTAACTGTTTTAAGCAGGCTTGTTCAAATTCTACAGGGCTCAGCGTACCACTCTCGTGCCGTATTCTGAGACCCTTGATAGCGCTTTGATAATATGAGTCTAGACACTCAGCGTAGGTACCACCTTCGTGCTTTTTGAGCATTGCTCGAATGTAGTGCGGGTGAGTGACTTTGTGGTAGCCAAAGGCGGTGTGTTTTACATGGTCTTCATTGCTGACTGCACCGGCCTCAGCAAAGATGCTCGACCGATCACTGCCAATTTTTTCAAAGAGGCGAAGTGGTATGTTCGAGCGATTGGTGTGCTGCAGTGCATGACCTTCAATTTCGTGTGCTATAGAGACACCAAGTAAGCGGTCAACTGATTGTGGTTTGTTCGGGCATTTGATGACTTTTTGCTTTCCGTTTACAGATAATGATTTGTATGAATCTTTGACAATGATTTGCCATTTACCATCAGCGGCGGGTCCTGGACGGGAAGGTGAGTATTCTGAGGCTGGCTCGGTGCTCAATAAATCATAATGAGCAAGAGTTTCTTCACAGTAGGCTTCTACCTCTTCAGGAGAAATCGTTTCGGCAAATAATTTCTCTGGACTCAAGCCTTTTACGGCTATTCCTTCCTTCTGCCGTAATAGGTTTTCAATAAATAATTCTTCTTGTTGGTCTGCCAGCTCTGAAAGTTCTGTTCCAACCTGTTTTTGCCACCCTGCTTCTGTAGATTCATCACTGGTGCCAGTGAGAAACTTGTCATACTTGCCTAAAGTAGCGTCAATATCCCCAGAGCTTTTATCCTGTGACTGGGCGAGTTGCTCCGCTTCACTCAGTGCCTCAGTGCCAAGAAAATGAGCTTTTTTTTGAATGCTGGCAAACACGCTGGCTCGGTCGGCAATAAATTCATTTATTTTGCGTTGATACAAATCATACACACCACCAAGCATCGCCTTGTAGTCTTCGGACTGCGCGCTGTCCTCCAAAGAACGTCTTATTTCTTTTATGTGAGCTTTTAAATCACGTAATTGTTTGGTTTTTTCATAGTCGAGCTCAGGAGTGAGACGCATACTGACAGAATGTCCGGGTGGAATATGTGCAATATCAATGTCACCATTTTCCTTGAGCGAGGCGTTTAAGTGACTGAGTATCTCATGCTCTCTAAATAATTCTGAGCGTCCGGTGAATGGTTTGAGAATCTTCGGGTCTACGGCTGCAATTTCTTCAGTTTTTTCGTATAAAAATCGCTTCAAACCGTCTGGGTCTTGTGCTAATTCAGGTGGAGTATCTATACCTGTAGTCTGTATAAAATCAGTGAGACCCTCAGCCGTTTGAAAGTAATTTAGGTTAAAGCCAGCCGAGCGAGGGGTGATAGCGTTAATATTTTCGAGCGTTTCGCCGAGCTCGTTTTCTCGCTGTAATATTTCTGTTTTTTCAGCTTCTGATACTTCCCATGCTGCCTCTCGACCTTCTAAAATATCTTTCAAAGTATTCACTTTCTCAGCAACATTGCTTGAGGCGCGTTCGGGATAGAGTGGTCGGGGTTCTTGTTCCATCTGCTAATCGTATCATGAGCAACTTACTTCCTGTCCACTGATTTTTCTCAAAAGTTCAGATTTGTTTGCTAGCTCACGGTACACTAAGGACAATGGAAGGGATTCCCAAACAGTTTTCTTCGCCGCAAGAAGAGATTGAGTTTTTGCGTCAGCAAATCGCCGATAAGGAGCGTGAGTTGTTAGGTCGTAATCCTGAGGCCGATGATGCTGATATTGAAACAGTTGCCCGAGAACAGTTGAAGGAGTATTCAAGTTTCACTCCTAAAATGGTGCTTCATCCTGAATATGAGCTGGCTGATGGTGAGTTGAAAGAGAAACAGCAAACAGTTGAAGTTGTACAGGATAAGGTTGAAGAAATAGTGCAAATTGCCATAGAAAAAGGGATTCGTAATGCACTGTCGGTACTTGAGCAGGTCGACAATGCATACACTATAGATGAAGTGCATCGGAGACTCATTGAACATATCCATAGTGGAGCCAGTGTGGCTGAGCTCAAAGAAGGTGTGCCTCCTTGGCATGTGCTTCATATGTCACTGTATGAAGTAACTTTGCCGGCGCAAAAGGCCGCGGACGGTCGCGAATATGAGTTGCACGAACTGGCGGGCATGATGCAACAACTCTTTTCGGGTTTGCGAACTATCGGCTCAGCGAAGGCGGGAAATCATTTTGTGATTGAGATTGCAGTGGCAGACAAAAGTGATGATATCGTTTTTTATGTTGCAGTGCCTGATGAATTTAAAAGTTTGTTTGAGAAACAAACATTATCTTTGTTTCCAAACGCAGTGCTGACCGAGCAGGTGCATGACTACAATGTATATGTTGATGGTGGGGAGACGATTGTGGCTGAGGTTGGTTTGCGTAAGCATCCAATCTACCCGATTAAGACGTACGAAGAATTTTCGGCAGATCCATTATCAGTGATATTGAATGCGTTTTCTAAAATTGAACGAGAAGGAGGTGGGGCAGCTATTCAATTCGTGGTCCGCCATCCAAGTGTGCAATATCGGAAAACCTTTGAGGGGATAAAAAAAGACGTGGAGAAAGGTCACAAGCCTGGAGAAGCTATATCTCGGAGTACTACCTCAGGGGCAGTCTTGTCTGCCGTGGGAGAACTCTTTGCCGGCAAAAAATCACCTGAGCAATTAGCGAAAGAAAAAGAGGTTGATACTGCAGCAGTGGAGTTGTTCCAAAAGAAACTTGAAGCCGATATGGTGGAGGTGAATATTCGATTGGTGGTATCAGCCGCTCAGAAAAATCGGGCTTTGCAAATCTTGACTGAGCTTGAGTCAACCTTCAATCAGTTCGATACTACGACCGCCAATACAATTGTGTTCAAGGTTTTAAAAGGGGGGAGTTTAAAACTGGCCCAGAAAGCCTTTTCGTTCCGACAGTTCAGTGCAAAAGCTATCCTTCCTTTGTCGCTCAAAGAGCTCTCTACACTGATTCACTTCCCAGCGGAAGGTTCAAGTTCTGCACCGCAATTTAAGCAGTCGCACTCAAACACTGCTGCGGCACCGACCAACATGCCAGCCGAAGGAACGATGCTTGGTCTCAATAAGCACCGAGGTCTACAAAAGGATATTTTCATTACTGAAAAAGACCGTATGCGCCATTTTTATGTAATTGGGCAAACAGGTACTGGAAAGTCGGTCTTCTTGCAGAATATGATTGTGCAGGATATTCAAAGCGGGGCGGGGGTTTGTATGATTGACCCACACGGGACTGACATCCAGGATGTAATGGGTGCTATTCCACCAGAGCGAGAGAAGGACGTTATTTATTTTGATCCATCATATCTTGACCGGTCTATAGGTTTGAATATGCTCGAGTATGACCCACAAAAGCCTGAGCAAAAGACGTTTGTTGTCAACGAACTATTGTCGATTTTTCAGAAGTTGTACGGTGCAAACCCGGAGTCAATGGGTCCAATGTTTGAGCAGTACTTCCGGAATGCCACCATGCTCGTGATGGAAGACCCAGAGAGCGGGAACACTCTGATGGATATTGGACGAGTAATGGCTGATTCGCGTTTCCGGCGGAAGAAGCTCGAGATGGCAACAAATCCAACCGTAGTTTCTTTTTGGAAAGAAATCGCCACCAAGGCTGGTGGTGAAGCGAGTTTGGAGAATATTGTGCCGTACATCGTTTCAAAGATTGACCCATTGACCGCCAACGATTACATTCGTCCGATTATTGGACAACAGAAAAGTGCTTTTGATTTTCGGAAAATTATGGATGAGCGAAAGATTCTCTTGGTGAATCTTTCAAAAGGTCGTCTGGGTGAAATCAACGCGAATCTCATCGGAATGATTTTTGTGGGTAAGATTTTAATGGCTGCACTTTCACGAGTGGATGATCCAACAAAAAGCTTCCCACCGTTCTTCCTGCATATTGATGAGTTTCAAAATATCTCTACACCGTCGATTGCAGCAATTTTGTCTGAAGCAAGAAAGTATAAGCTTGGCTTAACGGTTGCTCACCAATTTATCGCGCAACTTGACCCAGTTATTCGTGATGCTGTTTTTGGCAACGTTGGCTCCATGGCGGCATTCCGGGTTGGAAATGAGGATGCTCAGGCGCTTGAACCACAATTTGCGCCAATTTTCAGTGCGAACGATATAATGAATACTCCAAACTATAATGCTGTTATGCGAGTGCTTGCCGACGGTACACCAACTCCAGCATTTAGTGTGGCGACACTACCTCCTCCTGAGAGTGATCCGTCGAAAGCTGCGCGCCTGATTGAGGCGAGTTATCAGACATTTGGCCGGCCACGTGCAGAGATTGAAGCAGAGATTCAAGAGCGTTATCAAAAGCCAGCCCCGCCAGTTCCACCGATGCCGTCAGTAGGGTAGAATAGAAATACTTATATGCCATTCGAAGGATTCCACAGACAAAAAGACACACCCACACCGTTTGAAGCGATGGCTGAGGAGCGTCGCCAGGAGGAGTTAGATAAAGCGGAAGATGCCGAAATCATAGAGGAAGAGTTACCAGAAGATGGAAACTTGAATCTGGAAAAAATCAGTCACTTAGGGATGTTTCTTGAGAGTGCGGAAGACATTTATGCAGATGCTGCACAGTATGAAGCGCAAGCAATGGCTGAGAACTATAAATCGCTTGATGTAATTACTGATGGTGGGGATGAGGTCCAAGGGAGAGAAGTATTTGAAACTTTGTATGACAAACTCCAAGAATTTCAGCAAAAAATAGATAGTGTTCGATATGACTCTGCTCCAGAGTCTGGGTATTCTGATTCTGATGTTGTTCCCATTACCTCTGCGGACGTGGCTAGTCTACAGACTTTGTACGATGAAATGATTACCTTAAGAAATCATATTTTTTTAGCGTATCAAAGTGAAGTTGGTCCCGTTGTTATGGAAGTTATTGATCCCACAGAAACAGCTGTACCTGAGCCTGAACCAGAGCATACTGGACCAAGCTGGTCGTTTACTACAGATGATTACGAAGATGTGACAGAAAACTCTTCAAAACTAGAAAACTACCGGGCTGAAGTTGAGTCTGAACTTCGGGCGTTCTTAGAAGAACATGGCGCAAAACGAATTGATGGTCGGTTGGCAAAATCCATAGCTGAAGCGACGTCAATCGAGGAAGTGGATAGGATTAAACACAACATCCTCAATAGTCCCGAATTTCAGACACCAGAAGTAAGTTCAGAGAATGCTGAGCTAATGGCGAAGTTCGAGGCCATAAAGACTGATATTGCTGAAGAAGCTGAAAGTATCAGCCAGTCAAAAGATATTTTATTTGCCCGCTTTCCAAAAGCAAGTAGAACAGAAGATGTGCAGAGCCGGCTCGACATTCTCGATGCGTTCGTCAAACGAGCGAATTTGATAAAAGAAAAAACTGAGTCTTTAGACGAGCAAGATGTATCTGTGGTGCAGTCCACACTTGAGAAATATTTAAAAAATATTCAACAAATCAGTAAAGACAGCGAACATTTCATCGAAGGCTTATCAAATGAAGAGGCAGGGATGCCAGAGCTCGATGAGCCTGAACAAGAAGTCGATGTCCCATCTGCAGAACAGCCTGAGTCAAAAGAGGAGGCTGTGGCTGTAATAGAGACTGAAGCAGAAAAGTCCGAAGTTGTAGATGAAAAACTGTCTATAGAAGACGCAGTAAAGAATGAATCCCTTACTGGCGCAAAAGGAGCAGTGATAGCTGAGGCGGAAGATATTAGAAAAATCGCTCATGAACTACGGGGACGATTTTCAGACAGCACTCCTTCAAGTGATGAACAAAAGATTCTGGATATTGTTTCTGGGTATGTTGAGTATACAGAAAATATAAAAAGGAAATCTACCGATGAATCGAGTGAGACTGTTCTTGCTGACTACTTAGAAAAATTGGAAAAGGTGAGTAGTGGAGTGATTCGAATGGAAGAGCGGTTAGTATCTATCGCAGAGGAGCAAAAAGTTCAGTCTGAAAAACAACTCAATGGAGCAGAAAACGCAAATCCCAGAACAGAATCTTCGTCGTCACTCTCCCCTGAAAAACGCGTAAAGACCGCACTGGATTTAGCGTACCAGAATATGTTTCTGTCAGCGACTGAAATGGAGACAGTCAAAGCATTTGCAAGACAAATCGAGCGTCAGAAAACTGAAGGTGCGGATGAGCAAAAAATAGCTGTAACGATAGAAGGCCTTGAAAATCTAGTCAAAGATTTTACGGAATATCCATCAGTTGATTATATTCCAGAGCGAATGACGAAAGCTCTGCAACATGCTGAAAATGCACCAGCAGAAATGAGGCAGACTGCCAAAGCAATGTCTGAGGTGGTTGCTCGTTTGTTGGCTGAGCGAACAGCGGGAAAAGAGATTTCTGATGAGCGAATTGCTCAAGCCTACAAAAATTTAGAATCGTTTGTAAATGACCACGAAGGCCAGTGGCTGACTGTGTGTGGAATGCAGGTTCCGAAAGCTGGTCCGGAAGGAGTGTTTGGTGCGCGGAGCTTTAGAGAGGGACTACTGGTGGCTCGAGATAGACATCCTGAATTACGCCGTTCACTGAGCAAGCAGCTCTTCCTCGATGACATTGTGCGCATGCTCCAAACTGTGCCGTCTTCTGGTTTGACACAGGAGCAGGCAGACAAGATTGCTCGATTAGCTCGTGAGATAGATATATCAACCAGAATTGTCGAAGCTCGACAAGCTGAGTCTGCCAAAGTTGAGGTTGCGTCTGTTGCTCAGAAAGAAGCTGTGTCACCAGTTGTAAAACCGCAAGGTTCATCTGTCCGTATTGAAACATCAGCTGAGACTGCTGAAGCAGTTGTGCGAAAAAATGCCAAGTTGGAAATACGTTCTGAAGACCCGGCTGAGTCAGTCATTGAAATTGATGTTGCAAAAATGGCTCAAGCAATTATCGAAGAGGAGAATCCTGCACCGGCTGCTGTATTTAATACTATCCAAGCGCCAAGTACACGGCCGGTGGTGGCTGAGATGGAAAAAATTGACCCAATCAACAAAATCGTTCCAGATAAAATGCCTGAAATACGAGCCCAAGAAAAAATTGACCCAAATTCTTTAACTCGTAAGTATTTAAACTCGACTAGATACTCAGAGTTTTTGGCTGAGCACTATTCCTCACCCGAGGCGTTTGAAAAAATATTGAAAATAGAAAAAGATGCTTTCGACTCACAAAAGAGAGACCAGATGGCTGAGTATTTTGGGGAAAAGAAAGCGAGCGCATTTGATTTCTTAAAAGCTATGAAGCTAGAGGATTTAAAAAAATTCCAGCAGAAAGGATATGAAGAAAAAGTTGCATTACTCAGAGAGCAGAATGTTAGTTATGATTCAGTAGTGGTGTGGCTTGACCTGATTAATCCTATGGCAGAGGTGGTCGGACAGAATCCGGATATGCACCTTGGTGAATTGTTTGCGCGATGGATGATTGAAACAGAAATGTCTTACTATGAAGGTGGAACATCTGCCTCGCAATTCACACTTTAGAGAGGAGAAAAATCTTTTCTCCTAGGAAAGGATGTTATGATGTCATTATATGTTGCAGAACAGTTCTTTGGGGGCAACTGATACTCAGGCCTTTGATTTTGATACACAAAAAGGGGTAATGCATATTCTTGCTTCAGTAAGAGCAAGTGAATGTACGCCCGAACAAAAAAACGAGCTACGAGACCTGGTCTTTCTTTATTCAAACGGTGGGCACGATCAAAGTGTTCTTCATAACTTACAACAGAAAATTGAGGCGTACCATGTCGCTCCACTTGTTGTTGAAAAACCAAAACCAAGCGTGGTTGAACCAGAAGTAATACACCATGAGTTTGGCACGTCACGACCAGCTCCAGCTTTTTCTCCAGCACCGGTAACTGTAGGCGAGAAGAAAGATGAGTCTGCTGTTGCGAGTGAGGCTGAGGTAGTAGCTGCTCCACCTGTAGCACCAGCACCTGCAAAACCTGAACCTGCTGCAGTTGCTCCCGTGAACCTTCCGGTACAATCTCAACCAGAACCAGAACCAGAACCAGAACCAGAACCAGAACCAGAACCAGAACCCGAACCTGATCCAGATCAGGA
>CAYGOP010000013.1:0-22249 GCA_964351645.1 uncultured Candidatus Saccharibacteria bacterium
CCGCTTGGGCGCTGTACAAAATGACCTTCTGGGTTATCGGCGGCTACCTTGGCCTAACTGAAGGAATGGCAGAAACGGTGGTCTTCGAAATCCTCGACCTGCATCCCAACGACGGCTGGCAAACCTGGAGTGTCCTGAGCGTGTTTCACTTCCTGTTCATGTTCGGTGTCTTGCTGGGGCTTTTTGTTCTGGCGGAAATTGTGACTGAACGAAACCAAGAGCTCATCGAAGGCTTTGTAGCAAGAATTCTCTCGCGCATTCCTCCTGGTGGCATCCTCTATAAGTTTTTCAAGCTTATCTTGAAAATGCTTGGTGGCCATGAAGGCGACACTGCTCTCATCACTTCTGTCTGTCTCATCTGGCAGCGCGATGGTGCTGGTCATATTTCGTTCCGTCCCGGTTACATTGTTGGGGACGGAGAGGAAAAAATGCTCTCCGATGAGCACAACGGAGACACCCTCATCACGGTGTACTTTGGCCACACGCCAAACCCAAGCTCTGGCAATGGCGCTTTCTTCCGTAAGGCTCAGGTCATCTTGACCGATGTGCCACTCGGAGAATTTGCCACCCAAAACGCTATGCTTGGTCACGGTCTTTGCGACCGCTTCCAACCCTACGCACAAGGCCTCTTTGCCACCTTGCGTAAGCAAGACTTCGAGCTCTACGGAGACAACCAACCTGTTCCGCCGTTTAACGGCCGCACAAAAGCTGATTAATGCAGCATCGCCCCGGCGCACAAACCATGTGCCGGGGTTTTCTTATATTGACTTTTTACTCCAAAACCGTTTAATGCATGTAGCCCAAATCAACGGAGGACTCTATGGAAGTTCCTAAGCCAAGCACCGAGACTCGGAAACCGAACTGGTTTTTGCGTCTTCTGGTAACCATATCGATTATCGTATGTATAATCGGCCTTACACACAGCACCTGCCCACGCATTACTGCTGACTATATTCCCAACTGGGAAAATATTGAACCACCAGTTGCTGAATTAGCGCCGACTGAACCAACAACCTGGCAGGAAAGACTGGCTCAGAACTGGCAAAATGGAACCGAAGCCGCTAGTTCCTGGACCAGAGAAACAACCGATACAGCGGTGGACTGGAGCAGAGAAAGAACCAGAGAAGTTACCAACTGGTGGCAAGACACAAATCCACTAGAGGGAGAAAAAACCGTTATTACCCAGTACCTTGCGAGCGCAAAAAGATACTGCACTCAATAAATTCGTAGCGCCCCGGTCAACCAACCGGGGCGTATTTATATACGCTGCGCTATTGACTTTTAAGTAATTTGTGCTAGCGTATTCAACAGTTTTGTGTTCTACACAATTCAATTCAGGACTCTAGCTTTCACTCGAAAGGAAAGGAACCTCTATGCCCGAAACAGACAAAGAGCACAAGCCGGCGGCCATGCCCTGGATGCTCATCTTCATTCTCATCGCTATCGGCGTTGGAATCTGGCAACTGGACACCATCACGGCGTTCTTTCAGAGCTTCGGACAGTAATGTCTTGGAGCGAGGAAAGTCACGGCAAAAATCCGCGTTGGCGGAAATGGCTCGTGAAAGGAGCTGTTCTATTTGGCATTGCGCTTGCTATCGGCGGCGTAATCTGGGTGAATAACTTCTAAATCCACCATCCCCGAAATCGACCATCCGGTCGTTTCAATCTCAACCGCTCGAAGGAGATATCCATGCGGAAATACATTAAATGGGGCGTTGTTGCTCTGATAGCGCTCATCGCATTCTTCATGTTCATGGCGCGTCCAAGCTCTGCTGATACACTCAACTCTGGCTGGGGCAGCTCGGGCGGCTACTACTGCTCTGGTTACGCCTCCGGGTGCGCTGACGGCATGGGTGATGCACATCGCGTGGTACCCATGTCAACTTCCGTCAGCTTTGCTATCAACGACGCTGTTTGCGCAGGCACAGCCCAGTTCGGCAGCACACAAGCAGACGCCTATGCGCTTGACCGCACAGAAGACCGTTCGTTTGCTCAGTGTGCTTTGGCACTCGGAGTTATCGGACAAGAAGTTGTCCTGGTTGCTGCCCCAACAGGCACGACCTGGGGCGATTTCCGTGGTCCGAGCACTGCACCTGATGGAAAATGGATTATTTTGGTCAAGGCCGGTTCTGGCGCACTCGCACCAGCTCAGCTTATCGCCGAATTCGACCCAGACATCGCAGCAAATGTGATTTTCCAAGAGGTTCCAGCTGAAAGCTACGACCTCACGAACATTCTTGGCACCATTTCCTTCGGCGACGCCGACGGAGTGATGTGGGTTCAGCGGAACAATCCGTTGGGCGATTCCATGTCTTTGGTTAACCGAACTGCTGGCATTGACTTTGTTGCAACTGGCTATCAGCAATACGCTGACGGCATCGAAGTTGGCTCGCGTCGCAAGGCTCCGGTCTATGACGTTCAGTCGCTTCCGGTTGAAGGCAGCCGTCTGGATCTACTGGCTGGAAATGGTCGCATGATGGACCTGTTGGTTGTAAACGTACTTGGCATCGCCCACTCTGGTGTTGATGCGAATGTCCGGGAACAGGCCAAAGCGGTCTTCTCTGACCAAGGCACTATCGCGCCGAACCTGACCTGGACCGACTCGCTGCTCGCTGCATATGCCTCTGGCATCGCGGCTGCCAACGAGGCATGGGCTCTGGTCGACTAAACTGAATCCTGAACAATTGTTCCTCGTGTGGGGCGTACGCGCCCCACACACAAATTCTGGCCCTCACCCTCACACGGTGGGGCCTTTTCTTTTATATTGACATTAATTACATTTGTGTTATCATTTCGCTCGGCTTGATGTTCTACACAATATCAGGACTTTAGCTTTTATGCTTTCAACCGCTCAATAGGAGGACTCTGTCCATGCGGAATACACCACTCATCACCCTGCTCGCCATGACTGTTGCCATGCCCGTTTTCGCGCAAAGCGCCCAAGAAACGGTCACGTTCACCCTTCAAGCGAGCCAGCCGTCACTGTTCGACAGCGGTGAACGCGACACCTACAACGGTACTCTCGATGACCGTTCGGGCACAACCACCTTGTCGGTGGAATGCTCGGCCGGCTCGAGCGCGCTGATGGGTCTCGTCCGGTCGGACGAAGCCTGTGGCGTGACCGGTTCGGGTTCCATCAAGAATCCCAACAACCCGTCTGAGTCAGTTCAGCGGGTGAACATCGCCGGCGGATACACCATCCAAGGAAAGAAGGATGGCTACACGCCGATGAATACACTGACCGTCAACTACGTTCGCGTGGGCTCGGCCGGTGCTGAGACGACCACCTTTGGTGGCAGCCTGACGATGATGCCCGAGAATCCGAGCGCAACCGCTCTGGCGCTAGGCAACTCTGTCATCGAAGCACTGAAGCAGAAAGCAGCTGGTACTGGCGCAAGTGTCGAGTACGATACGAAAATCGACTCGATTACCTTCCGCGACTTCGTGGTTCCGTCCGTCGGACTGCCGGGCAGCGTACCCTGCGAATGGGATGGCGAATGGATTTATTCCTACGCTGCCGAAGGTTGGCAGGGGGCGTTTGACGTCACCTGCGGTGGTACGACGTACCGGCTCGAGGGCAGCATGCCCTTGGTTCCGGCGTCTTCCAGCGGTCACGATGAAGAATACATCGTGAACCTGATCGTTCCCGGCGTCGGTGGTGGTGACCCGTTTGCGGCACCTGATCCGTTTGCGACTGTCGACGGTATCGCCGGAACGCTCAACATGAGCAACTCCGGTCGTAACACCGAAGACGACGTCTATGAGACCGTTTCGGTCAAAGGCGAACTCGTCGGCACAGGCGTCCCGCTTGAGGTCGTTCGCGGCTGGGGCCAGATCGTCACCATCTTCGGCCGTACCTTCTTCGGCGAGTAATCGCTGATTCCTGAAAATCGTGAGAGCGAGCAATCGCCCTCACATCAATACTGGCCCTGCTTTCACGAGCGGGGCCTTTTCTTTTATATTGACTTTTTCTATATTTATGCTATTATATAAGCAGGACTGAAGTTCTACATAACTTATTTTCACTGACACAGGAGATGTCACATGCCCCAACCACACGCAGGCCCCCTTTCCGCTGCCGCAGCTGCCGCGACCACGAAACGCTCCAAAGGCGGATCATTCTTTCGCACCTGCCGCCGCGGCGTCCGTCACGCACGGAGAATTCCCAGCTTCATCTACATCCTGGCCATTTACGTGGTCATGCTGCTGACTGTCGCCGACATGCGCGCACCTTTCTATACAATCGCGTCTTACTCGATTGCATGGGTCGAAGTGCTCTACATCATGGGCTTCCTTTCGGCAATCACCGGACTGCGGCAAGTTGTTCGTCCAGGTGACGACAACACCAACGCTGCACTGGCAATGACCGCTGTGCTGGGAATCTACATCGTCCTCTTTGCTTTGGGCGCTGCTGGCATCCCTATGCTGACACTTTTTGCGACCAGCGAATTCCTCGTGCTGATTGTGGTTTCCCTCATCCAAGTGGTGATGGCATTCCGCATCAACTCTGCCACACTGCAGCGGACCATCGGTTCGACTGGAGCTGACGGCCATGGACACGATGACTACAACGACGACTAATTGAAAATAAGATTGCCCCTGCGTTTTGCGCGGGGGCTTTTTCTTTTTATTTCTAAATTTTATATAACAAAACCCGCCGGTGTATTCCGGCGGGGTGAAGTGTAAGTGAGCTTACATAAATGTGGAGCAGATGATTCCCAACGAACGTTGACCACCCCATATCATAATGAAGTAGAGCGGGAGTCCGAGAACCGCCAGCAACATCAGACCTGCCATGGCAAACCCTCTAGCATCATCCATCTTCTGCTGAGCTTCAGTTGGGCACTCTGGATGAACGTGCTCATATTTCCACATCCGATACATAAGAAAGAGTATCAGTGTGAAAAAAGCAGCAGCCATCCACCAAGCATGGTTGGGTAGAGCGGCTGCAAAATCGACCCACGTCATAGTCAGGGCACATTGACCATTCATAGTCATTCTCCTTTTGAATTGAACGAACAATAATTGCTTATACTTTATAACATATAATTGATTTTGTCAATCAATTATGCTATAATAGTACTAGTTACAACGTTCTCCACAAAAAACTCACAACACAAGGAATGCCCGAATGCTTAAAATTCTCACCTCCCTTTTTGGTCTGAGCTCTATATACAGCTTTGTCATGCTGGCCGTCCTGGCCGGGAACGCAATTTTCTTTCAACACCCAGAAATCGGTCCCTGGCTGGAAAATACCTACGTGACTTTCGGAAGCTGGTTGCTCGACGGCTTGCACCTGACCGGCGGAGACATGGTCACCTGGCTGGCTGTGCTCATCATCGGCAGTACAATGTATGCCCTATTGACTGGTGTCGGCTTGAAAAAGTACCAGGCTGACTTGGTCGCAGACCAAACTGCTGCAGTCATCGGCAAGCTCTACCACTCGCCTGACGTCAAGAATTTGGCTACTTTGGTCGCAGAGCTCGAGGTTGAGTACTTCAACGAGTCTGGTAGTGATGGTTCAAAAATGAGCCACATGCGTGACCTCTGCACAGAACTCAGAGGCATGCAAACCCAACTGCAACCCTTGGAAGGTATGCAAGACCGCATGACTTCCCTGCAAGCAAACATCACTGAGACCACGAGTTTGCTTGAGGGCCGCGAACCCGAACTCAAGACACTTCGGTCAAAGTTGGTAAGCGCCTTAGGCGATAAACAGCTGCTTGATGACAAGTACGGAGAAATCTCGACTCGGCTCAGCGACCTAGCTGAACTGGAAGAGCAGTTCGCTCTCATTGTTGCTCGGTTTGGCGACAATGGAGTGAGCGGCACAATCGCTCAGGTCCAAAGTCTGCAAACAGAAATCGCAATTGACGTTGCGCAGATACAACAACTCGTTGACGACCCGCTTGGCACCGGAACAAACCTCGAAGATACTATTTCTGGGCTTCGTGATTCATTGGAAGAAATTCCCGCTGATGAAGACATCCAAGGACATCTGGAAGAAATGCAGAGGATAGAAGAAGAGACCTCTGCAACCAGAAAAATCATCGGGGACGCAGACGCTTTCCTACAGCGTATTCAGTCACTGAAAGCCTCTGTCGATACTCTGACGGAGCTCGACGAAAAGATTTGGTACGTGGACGGCGACGACCTGGAAAGCTATCTCCAGGGACTTGCAAGGTCACTGGAAGAAGCTGACCAAGAGAACCTCAGCGACCAGGTGGATTCCATTGAGGAAATCGAACGCAACCTGAAGGAAGCCACTGATGCTATCATCGCAGCGGCTGAAAGGCTGCAGAAAAAACCGGAAGCTGTGAGCTAGATCTTTCGATAAAAACAAACGTGGCCCCGAATAACATCGGGGCCATTTCTTTATATATAAAAAGGGCCCGCAAAAAGCAGGCCCTTGAGGTCATTACACAACCAACGATAGAAATTACGCGACCATCTGGTCTTTCCGTAAAAGAAGCGTACCAGCTTCAGCGACCATGCGCTCGGTCATCACAACCAAATCGGCATACTTTTCTTCTGAAAGGTATACGAAGCGAAGTGCATTACGAATTCCTTCGTTGCTGTCAGAGACACGAGCGTCGTACAGTGCGCGTGAGATGCGACCAGAATGCAGCTGTAGCGCCAAAAGAAGAGTGTGGTCACCAAGCTCAGGCAGGCCGGTCAAAGCGTCAACTTCACCCTTTACTTCTGAGTTGCTGCCACCACCCCAAATTTCCTCGCCTGGCACGCTAACATCACGAACGGCGATACTGGTACCAAAGTCTAACGCGGCGTTGATTTTGCGTTCAGCGGTATGCCACGACTTGGTCGAGTCAAGCAAAACACCATGGGTCACCTGCTGCAGAGAGTCGCCGTAGTTGCGACGCAGATACATCAGACCGGTGTATTTCTGGTTTCCGCCAGCGTCTTGGCGTGGCAGATGTCCGAAGATGTCCCAGATGTTGGTAAAAATCTTTGGAGCCACTTCAGCCAAAAGCATTTCCATACGCTCTGCAGTTGAGTTCGATGATGTCGTTTGCGTTGAGTCGGACATGAGAGTCCCTTTCTATAATCGATGTGAATTGTGGGCTTTGCTGCCCAATTTCTTAGGCGATAAAGCTTGCTAAGCTGCATGTATTATACCACAAAATTAACATAAAGAAAGAGCGGCAGCCTAGGCTGTCGCTCTTTCTTTTAGAAAATAATTATTTCTTTTTCTTTGTCTCCTCTTCTTTTTTCAACGGCATTCCAATGTGTCGCAAAAGCGCAATTGCTTCTTCCTTAGTCTTCGCTGTCGTTACAAATGTAATCGACATACCGAACACGTCTCGAATATCTTCATCTGCAGTTTCTGGGAAGATAGTGTGTTCTTTGATACCCAATGTGTAGTTCCCCATCTCATCAACTGACGTAGTCCGGAGACCTCGGAAGTCACGAGTTTGTGGCAACGCAATGTGAATCAACTTATCAAGGAAGTGAATCATTCGCTTTCCTCGAAGCGTTGCTTGGTATCCAACAATATCACCTTCTCGAAGCTTGAAGGCCGCGATAGATTGACGAGCAGCTCGTGGAGCTACTTTTTGTCCAGTAATTTGAGCCAAACGATCTTGGATAAGAGCAATTTTTGCTTTATCGTCCACTCGTCCAGTTCCTACTGAGATCACTACCTTTTCGATAGTTGCCGCTTGATTCGCATTCTTGTATCCAAAATCACTGTTGAGTGATTCAAAGACCGATGCGAGGCGAGCCTGTACTGATTCCATACTCTTTATCAATTAGTTGATTAAATCTTCTTTCCAGATGGTCGAGCAACACGCACTTTTTTTGCCTTGTCGCCTTCGCCTTCCATCTTGTATCCAACTCGAACTGCTTTATCACCTTCCATGAGTGCCACGTTTGAAACGTGAATTGGCATACTCTTTTCAATGATTTGCCCTTGTGAGCGAGTTCGCTTGTTCTTCTGGTGTCGCTTAGCGACATTGATTCCTTCAATAACCACCTGGTCAGAATCTTTGAGGGTCATGAGAATTGTTCCCGTCTTCCCCTTATCCTTTCCGGTAATTACTTTTACCGTATCTCCTTTTCTGATTTTCATAGAATAGTTTTACAACTTAGTTGTTACACGACTTCTGGAGCCAATGAAACAATTTTCTGATAACCAGCTTCAGACATTTCTCGAGGAATCGGACCAAACACACGGTTTGCTTTTGGTTCTTTCTTTTCCTTATCAACAAGCACTACTGCATTGTCATCAAACGAAACGTACGAACCGTCCTTTCGTCGAAATGGCTTTCGTTGCCGCACGATTACTCCGTACACAACATCTTTCTTCTTCACTTGCTTTCGGGGTTCTGCTGTTTGTACAGCCAGTACTACCATTTCTCCAATCTCGGCATATCGCTTCTTTGAACCGCCTAGTACTTTAAATACTCGACCTGTTTTTGCGCCAGAGTTGTCGGTGATTTTCACCATTGTTTGCGGTTGAATCATATTACTTAGTAGTTACCAGAGCGAAAGACTTTCGCTTTGAGATTGGATTAACCTCTTGGATTTCGACCACTTCACCTACCTTTGCTGTGTTTCCAGCGTCATGCACAAGGAATTTCTTTGTGCGTCGTAGGTACTTTTTGTACTTTGGGTGCTTCACATATCGCTCTACAGCAACTGTGATAGTGTCGGTCATTTTTGACGACACAACCTTTCCTCGGAGCACGCGACCATTGTTGGTTGTTTTTTCAGTACTCATACGCTATTTGGTTTCTTTATTATTCTTACGAGCAGTAAGCTCAGTAAGTGCGCGAGCAATCTCAGTCTTCGCGTTTCGGATGATTCCAGCCTTTCGACTAAATCGGTCCTTGAAACGTTCTTGACGGACAGTTTCTCGAGCAGATTGCACAAGTTCAGATAATTCACCATCTGACTTCTTGCGTACGTCTTCCATTTTCATCATAAGCAATCAGATTAGATTATCCTCGTGTGTCTTCACGACGCACAAGCTTTCCTTGGACTGGTAATTTTGCACACGCCTTTCGGAAGGCTTCTCGTGCAATGTCTTCTGAAACACCATCGATTTCAAAGAGGATTCGACCCGGTTGTACTTCAAATACGAAGTGATCTGGATCTCCTTTACCCTTACCCATCGGTACTTCAGCCGCTTTTCGAGTAATTGGTCGGTCTGGGAAGATTCGAATCCAAGACTTTCCTGCCTTACCCATCGTTCGAGAGATAACTCGACGTGCTGCTTCAATTTGATTTGATTTCACACGAGAAGGTGTAGTCGCCTTTAAACCGTAGGCACCGTACGAAACGGTAATACCACGAGTATCTGGTCGACTTCGCTTTGCAAGACTCTTGCGAGCTGTTTGCCACTTTCGGTGTTTTACTTTTTTTGGAAATAACATACAGACTATCGGTTACGAGCTGGTCGAGCTTCAGTATCTTTTTGTCCTGCCTTTCGGTCAGCGAATACTTCTCCTCGATAAATCCAGACTTTAATTCCAATAACTCCGTACGGCAGGTTTGCTTCCACTCGAGCAAAGTCGATGTCAGCTCGGAGAGTTTGAAGTGGTACTCGACCTTTCTTCAATTCTTCTTTTCGAGCCATGTCAGCACCTCCAAGTCGTCCAGAAAGAATAATACGTACTCCTTCAACGTCTCGGTTTGCCATTACTTTTTCAACTGTTTGCTTCATTACTCGACGGAACGTCATACGCTTTTCGAGTCCTTCGGCAATCATTTGCCCAACAATGCGAGCACTTGATTCAGGTGAACGGATTTCTTCGATATCAATCTTTAGCTCAGGCTTACCAGTTGTTCGTTGCTTTCGCAAAAACAAATCAATTTCCTTTTTAAGCTTTTGGATTCCTTCGCCACTTCGACCAATAATAATTCCTGGTCGTGAAGTTTTGATGATGATACGAATTTCTTTTTCGTTTCGTTCAATTTCCACTGCGTCAACAGACATTCCCTTCAGACGTGTTTTCAACATCTTTCGAAGAGCTGCATCAACGCGGAGATATTCTCGGAACTTCGCTGGGCTCGTTGTGAACCATCGGCTTTTCCAATCTCGGTTGATACCAATCCGTTGGATATATGGATGAGCTACGTGTGTCATACCAATTATTTCTTTTCGCCAAGCTCAACTGAGATGTGGCTGTTACGCTTATTAATTCGCGATGCAGAACCACGAGCTCGTGGCATGAATCGCTTCATTGTTACTCCTTTGTTTACCGCTACAGTTTTTACAAAGAGTTTCTCAACATTCTTTCCTTGGTCTTTTGCGTTTGCAACGGCTGACTTAATCACTTTTGCAAATGGTTCAGCAGCTCGTTTATCTACAAACCGGAGTGTCGTAAGTGCGTCGGCAGTACTCTTTCCTCGTACTAAATCAGCAAGCAGGCGAACCTTTCTTGGTGATTGACGGTAATTTTTTAGAAATGCTTTCATACTACTTACTTAGTTGCCTTTGCGGCCTTAGCTGCAGAAATTTCAGCTTCTTTCTTCTTCTGATCAAGTTCTTTCTGCATCTTACCTCCGTGTCGGTGGAACTTCTTCGTTGGTGAGAATTCACCAAACTTGTGACCCACCATTTCTTCCGCAACGAGTACTTCTAGATGAGTGCGTCCGTTGTGAACACCGAAGGTGAAGCCTACCATTTCTGGTGAGATGACTGAGCCGCGCGCCCATGTCTTGATGACTTCACTCTCTCCGGGTTTTTTTCCGGCGATCTTCTTGAGAAGTTTTTCGTCCACGTATGGTCCTTTATAGAGTGATCGTGACATATTATTAGTTTACGTTTAAAGCCGCACGTAACGAGTGCGGTTGTGGGAATCCCCCCAAAAAACAGGTAACGGCCGGCCTTTAGGGGAATTCCCAACGTGTTTTGTACTTCAATTGCGCTTTCCTACCAGGGAAAACGACTTGAGGTTGGAACCGGCACAGAATACCGAATTTACGAGCTAAAGTCAACACAAATACTTGTTTTTTTATATAATTGTGGTTTTATATGGTTTGACTTTCGACCTTTCTGTTCCTCACAATCTGGAGATATCAAACATGGTTACCCCTATCCAAGTCCCAATGACTGCTGCTGAGCTCAGCAAACGTCTTATTGCAGGTGAACACACCTTCAGCAACATCCACGTGATCGACGATATCGAATGGGACGCTGCTGGTGGCCGTGGCGATCTGACCATCGATGGCAACCTCACTCTGAGCGGCTCAACCTTCGGCGGAAGATTCAGCCTTGGTGACCTGAACATCACCGGCGAGCTGTACGTCGCTGGGTCGGTATTCACACAACGTGCTTCGCTCTACAGGATAAAAGCGGCTGGGCTGTACGCTCAGGGTACCACCTTCCATAAAGGGTTGGGGGTACTCAATTCTGAACTGGACATTGCCCTGTTCATGAAGGCGAAGTTTCCTGGCGATTCACTGCAGTCACCCGCCGGCCTACTTATCAAAAAGACCAGCGGTCGGTTGCTGGATCTTTCTGAAATTGAGTCGGCGCAAACAGTTCTCGAACTGACCAAGTTCGAAACGGTGACGACTCACAACGCAACGTTGGGGCGGCGCACGCCAACCCAGCTGCGTGAAATTGCGTGACTACTGAATAGCAGCCGAGCATCCTTTAATGCTCGGCAAATCACTCAGATAAAAAGGAGAAAGGAGTGTGATTGACCCTCACAGAGCACCAAGCGAAGACTTTGCAGTCATAAGTAGGCAAATTGATTCACACCGAAGACTGTGGGCGAGCGTTGTGCTCGCCGCGCTAGACGACGCATTAAAAGACGACCGTCGGTACGGAAATGGACCTGAGCAAATTGCTCGGTGGGCACGTTCACGAGATGGACGCACTGTTCTATCCTGTGCCGGCATTGACCCAAACGAACGGGTGGTGCACGGCCTCATGGAATTTGTTCGGCAAGGCATCCCCACCTCAAACGCCCTGACTCGAAAGCAGGTTTAACTCATGGCCGTAAGGCGCATCAGCTGACGCTCACCCGTCAGCTGATTTTTATAATAAGTTCAATCTGCTATTGTTGAAAATGCTAAGTCATGTACAGTAAAACCAGATATCGTTCATCAACAACTCTATGAGGTAGACATGTGTGGAATCGTAGGTGTGTACAACATCCCTGACGCCAGTCAGATATTGCGGAAAATGCTTCATGCACTGCAAAACCGAGGGACTGACGCAACAGGCATCATTACGCTCACTGGATACGAGCAATTTGACTTTCGCTCACCAAAAAAATCGTCTGACTGTTTGACTCAAGACGTCCTTCAACGGCTTGAGGGAACAATCGGAATTGGGCACAATCGGTACGCTACCGCTTCCAATTCAGCGAGTGAAAAAAATATTCAGCCCCTATCACTCTTGGTGGCTGGAGAACCAATCTCTATTGCCCACAACGGCAATTTTACAAACTGTGCAGAGCTGGAAGAAACAGTACTGAAAGGAACACCATTTTTCTCACAGTCAGACACTGAACGTTTCTTTCGACTTATCCTAAAGCACTATCGTGAAATGGATTTTGTCGAAAGTATCAGTCTTGCATTACAGAACATGAAGGGTTCTTGTAGCGCAGTCATCACCAGACCAAATGAACTTATTGCCGTACGTGATTCGTGGGGTAATCGGCCACTCTACTGGGGCAGACTGCATAATGGGTACGTAGTTGCTTCAGAAAGCTGTGCCTTAGACGACATTGGCGTGTACGACTTCCAAGAAATCCCTCCAGGCACGCTCATTTCTTTTTCTCCCCAAGGCATACAGCACCTCGCTTTGCCTGAGACTGAGAAACGTATCTGCTCGTTTGAATGGCTCTACTTCGCCTTCCCCTCCAGTACTGTTTCGGGGATTCAGGTGGCAGAATTTCGTCGCTCTCTTGGATGTGCATTAAACCAAGAACATGGCATCCAAACCGATTTGATTGTTGCTGTCCCTGACAGTAGCACGCTCATCGGCGAAGGATACGCACGCGAAAAATCATGGGGCGCATACGACCCAAGCATCATCACCAGAAAACATGATACGGGGCGCACATTCATCAAGTCAGGGGAAGCTGCCCGCAGAAAAGCAGTGGAAGATAAATTCTCTTTCCGAACTGATTTGATTCGCGGAAAGAGCATCACTGTGATTGATGACTCTGTCGTGAGAAGCACCACCTCCCGTGGCATCACTCAGTCGTTGCGCGACCGCGGTGCAACGGCGGTGCACTGGAGGATTGCTTCGCCACCAATACCTGGAGCATGTTACTACGGGATTAACACTCCAAAACGAGAAGACCTCATTGCAGCACGGAGCAACAACCGTGAAATGTGCCGCGAAATTGGGGCTGACTCAATTGAATTTTTATCCCTTGAACGGTTTAAGCAAACCATCGATGCTCACGGGGTAGATTCAAAAAACTGTTGCTTTGCTTGTATGGACTTGCAATACTGGCATTAAGCATCAAAGGCTGGAGCACTCGTTTCCAGCCTTTTTTATTAGTAAAATGTATTCCTTCTTACTACACTGATATACTTGCTAGCATCTATGCCAAAACCCCGTGGACGAGAACATACTACTCTTACCGAAACAGCTACGCAGGTAGTGAAGGAGCTCAAAAAGCTACCTGGAGTGAAAATGATTGCTCCGGGAGAAATTAGTACTACCTCAAGGAGGAAGAGCGGCAAGAGATTTGTCACCTTTGTACACACGTCTGCAGGATTTGAAATGATAATTACCGGTCAAAGTGTTCAGAAAGTATCAGTCCACACAGACAACACAAAAGAGGTGATTACCACTTTGAAACAAACAAAAACGCTGCGAGAATTTTCATTCTCACAGCGCTCTCGACTACCTGGAACTTAGCCTATCTCCATAAACACCGAAGCAGATACTTGATACCCAAACACACAAAGTGCATCTACAGCCTGCTGTGCATGTTGCTCGTGCCGATTCCTATCAGCCGGAAGCATACTGCCTCCACCCATCCGTACCTGGTTCATTAAATCTTCAGTTTGAGTCTTATAATTTTGAATCACAGCCTCAACCCTATCGTCTTGTTCTGCAACGCGATACAAACTCTCTATATCACCAAGCTCCATCTCGATATCAACCGGAATATCTTCAGCTGGCCTTTCTGTTGAGCGTGAAAAGAAACCCATATTCTATAATTCGTCTAATGCTTCATCGATTAATTCTTCTGCTTCTTCAGCTAATTCAATTGCATCTTCCCAGTCCTCATCATCAAACGCATCTTCGGCATCATTCAGCAGGTCTCTCGCTTCGTCTAGTAGCTCCCGGGCATCTTCCCAATTACCGTCATCGTCGTCCTCTGCGTCATCCACATCATTGTCAGCATCTCTGTATGCATCCCAAGCGTCATCGATAGCATCTTCTGCATCTTGCTCGTCACCATCAGAACCACCAATCGCGTCGAGAGCTTGTTTGATAAGTTTCTTTGCTTTCTTGGCATAAGAAATTGCATCTTCCCAATCCTCATCATCGATTGCAGCTTCAGCTCGCTTGATTTCTCTCTCAGCGTCATCTAAGAAGTCTTCTGATTCTCCAACATCCTCACCATCATCTTCAGCTTCTTTAATTTCAGCTTCCGCGTCTTCAAAGTCATCAATCGCATCTTCAACTTCTTCCTCAGCATCATCGTTTGATGTGAAGTCAATTTCACCTTCGGCGTCGTCAATTAATTCTTCTGCATCGAGTGCATCACTTTTTGCCTGGCGATAATTCCTTTCATCAAAAGCATCCCATGCGTCGTCAAGTAGGCCAGCTGCGTCGTCAAGCAAATCTTCTGCGTCACCTACATCATCATCGTTATCTTCAGCTTCCTTAAATATATCTTCTACTTCATCAAAGTAGTCTTGTACGTCATCAAGCAAATCTTCTGTTTCGCTTTTGTCAGATTCTCCGCCCGCGTCTTCTAGCACATCTGTTGCATCTTCCACCACTGACTCTGCTCGGTCAATTGCATCTCCATAGTCTTTATCAAAAAAACTCTGAAGCGCTTCATACAAGTCATACCGAACGTCGCGTAAGTCATTTTCCAAATCAGCTCGCTCTCCTTCATCTTCATCAAAATCTTCAACTTGTTCATCCGCATCCTTCACCATCTGGAACGCATCCTCGAGTGCTTGTTCAGCTTCAGCTCGCTTCTCGTCTTCCGCATTCGTTGAAGCACCAGCTACTATTGGGGCAGGAGTTGGAGTTGGCACGGCAGCAACTGGAGTCTGTGTAGTACCTGTTGTTTGCAAAGAATCAATCAAATCAAGCAGGTAGGCAGCTTGTGACTGCGGACCGAACACTCCACTATTTGGAGACACATTGCGAGCAGCCTGCCACTTTGCCACCGCTTCTTTGGTCAGTGTTCGATAGAGAGACGTTTCGTTTCCGACTGAACCCGGACCGGTTTCAGCGATAACAAATCCAGAACTGTTCAAAAACTTTTGCAGACAACGCACATCTTCCCCATCTACTCCTATTTCAAGAGTTCGAGAAAACGAACATTCATTCGCAATTTGTGCTTGCGCAAAAAGCGGTGTCAAAAGGAACACACTGAAAGTAGCAGTTAGTAATAAAAAATATCGAGTGTTAAAAAACGCGGAAACATTCATAAATGATTTGATTACTGATTATGTGAGTATTGTAACATTTATACGTAATTCAAAAAGGAAAGAAAAAGGGCCACCATGACGGTGACCCTTTAGGAAACAATCCCAAGAATGAACTACAAACGCTTCTCTGCTTCAGTCGCAAACACGCTCCGCTGACCACTCTGCAAAGTGATGTGGCCAGATATAGATGAGTCGGCAAACGCTCGAATAAAGACAGACAACCCGTTGGTGTACTCGGTCACATACGTGTTATCGATTTGAGCCACGTTGCCCAGAAAGATAATTTTTGATCCAGCCCCAATTCGAGTAGAAATCATCTTCAAGGTTTTCGGGGTTAGGTCCTGCGCCTCGTCGACAATAACGATAGTATTCTCGAGACTCCTCCCTTTCATGAAGTTTAGGGCCTTAATCTGGATGTCATGCTTCTCCATCGCTTTTTTGATGGCCTCAAGCCGCTCACTGACAGAGGAGTTAGGCTTACACACCAGCGACTGCAAGTTGTCGTACACGCCCTGCATCCACGGGTCCATCTTCTCTTTCTCATCACCCGGCAAGAAACCGATATCTTCATCGGAACCAACCGGTGAACGAGTGACAATAATGCGACTGTAGAGATGATGCTGAGCAAGCGCAGCTGCCAAGGCCAAGTACGTTTTACCGCTACCGGCTATACCAGCCAGTGAGACGCCGGCCACGGCCGGGTCTGTGAGCAAGGTCAATGCGAACCTTTGCAGGTCATCCCGTGGCTGAACACCAAAGGTATCTGTCTCAGACAAGGGAGGTATCGTCACCGCTCCAATCTGCTCATGACCAATCTTGGTCATGACTCTAAGCACAAGACCATCTGGGAACACAAGAAACTCGTTGCGGTGCACATCCTTAAACAAAGGGTGTGCAAACTTGTACTCTGTCACACTCCCTTTTTGACTTGTCTTCACATCAGCGAACTCTTCCCAGGTGCCTTCTGGCATCTGGTGAGCGCCGGTAACAATATCTTCTTCTCCGACAACTCCTGTGATAGCTTCACTTAGGTATTCCTCTGCCTCAATCCCAACCACGGTAGCCTTAATTCTAAAGCCACCATCGTTCGTAATCAGCACGACGTGTTTCCCCGACCGCTTCAAGGCCAAGCAGACCATCAAAATGCGGTCATCTGGATCATCCAAAGACAGGTTGATGTCTTCTGATTCATCCAGCTTGGGTACAGTGAAATCAAAATGCAACTTCCCTGTATGAGGCTTACCATTGGCAATTTCTGGTGGGGGTATCAGTTGAATACCTGCAGACAGCTCTTTGCGTGTTTTTCCAGCCGTCAGCGCACCAATGCTGCGAATCGCCTTGCGGATATTCCAAGCTTGGTCAGAATGACCTTTCTTGTGTTTATCCATTTCCTTCCAGACCTGACTCAAAATACAGACGTCATGTTCATGGAACGCAAACAGCGAATCCCACGCATCCATAATCACGTTTGTGTCCAGCACATAGGTGATGATTTCTTGCGCTTGTTTTTGCACCGTGCGCTTTCCCGCAGGAATCCTCGGCACATGCCCTCCTTTATGTTTGTTTGTTTTTGAAGAGCGCCTTGCCTTACCAAGCGACGTCTTGTGTGCCGGAGCCAAAGCTCCAACCGTCCTTTTAGCCGGACTCATGCGACCATGATTTCTTTCCGCCATTTAGTACCTCTTGTGTTGGTGGACAGGTGTAACTTATCAAAATCTACTCTCAATACACACGTTTTGCAAGGATAAAACACAAAAACCACTCAGTGTGAGTGGTTTTTGTGAACGTCGGATGCGACCTATCGCTTTCCGCCCATGAGTCGTCCTGGCTTTCGCCGTGAGACAATCATCTTGTTTGAGTACTTCTTTGGTGAACGAGTCTTTTGACCCTTTCCAGTCGGACGACCTTGTTTGGTTCGACTTCGTCGGTGTCCCCGTGGAGACTTACCTTCACCTCCTCCGTGTGGGTGGTCTACAGCGTTCTTGGCTGCTCCACGCACTTTCGGTCGAAGGCCCATGTGTCGAGCTCGTCCCGCCTTTCCGATAGTTACCAAACGATTTTCTTCGTTTGATACAGACCCTACTGAAGCCCAAGCTGAGTTCTGAACCTTTCGGATTTCAGTCGATGGCATCTTCAGTGTAGTGTGCTTACTGTCTTGTGCAACCACTTCAGCGTGGTTACCCGCAGATCGAGCAAGACGTGCTCCAGCTCCTGGCTGAATTTCTACGTTGTATACGAATGTACCAACTGAAATTGCAGACAACGGGAGTCGGTTTCCAACTGAAATCTTTGCCGTAGCAGAGGTAATCACTTGGTCACCAGCTTTGAGTTGTTGTGGTGCAAGGATGTATCGTCGCTCTCCATCAGCGTAGAGTACCAGTGCGATAAAACCTGAACGGTTTGGATCATACTCGATAGTCTCTACTGTTGCTGGTACATCAATCTTGTTGTACTTGAAGTCAATGAGACGGTACGTTCGCTTGTTTCCACCACCGCGGTTGAGAACAGTTGTTCGTCCTGCACTGTTTCGTCCACCAGTACTTCGCTTACCTTTGGTAAGAGATTTTAGTGGATTACTTTGTGTGCTCGTGAGCTTCTTTTTGTATTCAACTACTGAGCCGTCACGTCGACCCGCAGAGGTTGGTTTATATTTTTTCATGTGTGTTAGAAACTAGTGAATCAATTAATTTTGAATCTTATCTTCCTAACGGCTTAGACCAAGTTAATGGAATCGCCCTTTTTCAGATACACGTAAGCCTTCTTCATACCCGGAACGTGCTTCATGCGGTTTCGGCTACCAACGAGGCGTTGCGCTGGTTTTTTGTTTACGATGTTTACTTTCACCGGCGTCACGTTGTAGAGCGCAATTACTGCATCTTTGACCTGGAACTTAGTAGCTGAACGCAACACTTCAAAAGTGTAGACATTCTGCTCACTCATTCCCACAGACTTCTCAGAAATCTTTGGTCGTACGATAACAGAAGCAAGATTTCGGTCAGTAGGAAGTGCTTTTGACACATCTACGACTTCTTTCTTTTCTGCGCTCTTTTTGGTTTCTTTTTTCTTTCCAAAGAGAGCCATACTAGTTTGACTTAGGTGTTGCTGGTGCAATTCGGTTTTCGAGCACTTCTACAGAACTCTTTGCGTCTGCGACCACAACATACTTATAAGTAAGCAATTCAACTGGGTTGATGTCTTTTGCTTGTACAACTTCGATATTTCCAAAGTTTCGGAAACTCTTTTCAGTTGCGAGATTTCGATCTGACAAAACAACGATTGCTGCATTCTTTCGCTTTGTTGCAAGAGTCTCGTTGCCGGTTCCCTTTGCGAGTGCTGCGATGATAGCTTTTGCATCTTTTGTCTTTGGTTCGTCCATGTTGAGTGAATCAACAAAGAGTACTTCATTATCAGCTAATTTCTTAGAGAGAACAATTGAGAGAGCCTTCGTTCGAACCTTCTTATTAATCTTTACAGAGAAATCTTTTTCAGTTCGTGGACCAAATGCCACACCTCCACCTGTCCAAATCGGACTTCGGCGTGAGCCATGACGAGCTCGTCCTGTTCCTTTCTGCTTCCATGGCTTTTTACCACCTCCGCGTACTTCACTTCGGTCTTTTGTGTGAGCAGTTCCTGCACGCGCATTGGCTTGCATTCCTACCACTACTTCGTGCACAAGGTCAGCGTTCCACGCTACACCAAATACTGTTTCTGGAAGTGTTACGCTTCCTGATTCAGCTCCGTCACGAGTATAGATTTTTGCATTCATATATTATGTGATTACGGAATTATTATTTGGGTGTGCTAAACACTTCGACTAGTGTGCCCTTTCGACCTGGTACAGCACCAGAGACAACGAGAATATTTTCTTCTACGTTTACCTGCAGTACTTTCAATCCTTTTACTTGAACGGTATCGCTACCCATTCGCCCGGCCATACGAGTACCTTTTAGTACGCGTGCGACACCAGTTGCTCCAATTGATCCCGGTTCTCGTTCAGAGTGCTTCTGACCGTGAGACCGACGACCTCCAGCGAATCCATGGCGCTTAACCACACCTTGGAATCCCTTACCTTTTGAAACAGCTGAGACAGTAATGTCATCACCTGGTTCAAATACTGAAGCATCGAGAGTTGCTCCTTTTTCCAACCCTTCGATTTTTTCGTTTTCGTATCCAACTCGAGCACGAAATTCTCGAGCAGCTGCGACCGCGCCACCGAAGTGACCCTTTGCAGCCTTACTGACTCGGTGTTCTTTTTGTTCACCTGACGCAAGCTGAACAGCATCATAGCCATCCACCTCCATAGTTTTCACCTGCGAGATTTTCGCTGGTGCAACTTTTAGAACGGTTGCTGCGTAACACTTTCCATCTTCAGTGAAGACTTGTGTCATGCCAGTTTTGGTTCCAAGAATAAATTTCATTGTGTATGAACCTTAGTTAATAAATTGCTTTAAACAGAAGTATTATCTGTGACCCATACAACAAATCGCGCTGCAAAAATATAGTTTGCGGGCGAGCACAAGCTCGTCGACACAAAGATATTTTCTTGCAGCGCGATTTGTGCCCATTGGTCCGGAAACAAGCTCCGTACATAGGTCTTTTAAAGCTGGTCATGAGTATACTGATTTTTCTATGAAACGCAAGGTTTTTTGAGAAATAAATAAAGCCGCAAGGGATTCCAAGCGGCTTAATCAACGGGTTTTTAAAATGGTTTGGTTTACGAGGCGGCGTGCACTGCCGGAGCAATTTGCATATAGGCTAACATACCTATCGTCGCTAAGCTGAGCAGTTGAACTACCCAAGCGTTTTCGCTACTAAACGTCATTTTATTTGGAGTAAGATTACTCATATAAAGAACAAGTTAAAGAACAATTTACTAATACGTCTCTTCGTGACACTAAGCTCTTAAATCGGAGCGGATGTCTATTTTTCTCTTTACAACAGAGAAAGGCGAACCCATTTCTGGATTCGCCTCCTGTTGTTTATATACAATACCCCACCACCGGTAAAGCACAAGTGGCTTATCAAACTACCTGTGGATAACAAAAAGCACCCAATATGGGTGCTTTTTGTTTGGCAATACAGTGCCAAGCTATCAAGAAGCCAACAAGACTCATAGAAAGAATGATGCTGAGCTTTTTGTGCTCAAGCTACTACCTAAGCGTACAAGGGAAATAGAAGTGGCGCAAGCCATTTATATTTCCGAGTGAGTGCTGGTAGAAAGACAAGCGCTAGCTTGGCTTACATCATCTTCACATCGATGTTGACTCCCGATGGGAGCGAGAGGTTCGTGAGAGCCTCTACCACCTTTGGACTCGGATTGAGAATGTCGATAACTCGTTTGTGAGTTCGCATTTCAAACTGTTCTCGCGCGTCCTTGTGCACGAAAGTTGAACGGTTCACTGTGTACTTCTTAATTTCTGTCGGAAGTGGAATCGGTCCAACTACTTTTGCGTCGAAACGCATCGCAGTATCGATGATCTGCTTTACAGACGTATCGAGAATTTTGTGCTCGTATGCACGAACTCGAATTCTGAGCTTATTGATCGCGCCTGCTTTATCATTTGATGTAGTGTCTGTTGCCATAGTGTGGGGTTTATCTTACCGCCGCTTACGCAACGATTTTTGTTACAACACCAGCACCAACAGTCTTTCCTCCTTCACGAATCGCGAAGTTAGTTTGTTCTTCCATAGCTACCGGAGCTACAAGCTTCACTTTGAAAGTTGCAGTGTCTCCTGGCATTACCATTTCAGTTCCTTCCGCTAGTGTTACGTCTCCAGTTACGTCAGTTGTTCGAACGTAGAACTGTGGCTTGTAACCTGAGAAGAATGGAGTGTGACGTCCTCCTTCATCCTTTGAAAGTACGTATACTTCAGCTTCGAATTCAGCGTGTGGAGTTACAGAACCCTTCTTCGCTAGAACCTGACCTCGGTGTACGTCTTCTTTCTTAGTACCTCGGAGAAGAATACCAGCATTGTCTCCCGCTTGTGCTTGATCCAATTGCTTGTTGAACATTTCAACTCCAGTAACAGTAGTAGTTGTTGTATCTTTGATACCAACGATTTCTACTTCTTCACCTACCTTTACGATTCCTCGTTCAACTCGTCCTGTTACCACTGTTCCACGACCTTCAATTGAGAAGATGTCTTCGATTGGCATTAGGAATGGCTTATCAAGGTCTCGTTCTGGTGTTGGGAAGTATGCATCCATTGCATCAACCAATTCGATGATTTTTGCTTGGTATGTAGCGTCTCCTTCAAGTGCCTTAAGAGCTGAACCATGAATGATTGGAGCGTTTTCTCCATCAAATCCACCCTTTGTAAGCATTTCTCGAAGCTCCTCTTCTACCAACATAAGCATTTCTTCATCGTCTACCATGTCGCACTTGTTCATGAAAACAAGCATTTTTGGTACACCAACTTGCTTTGCAAGAAGAACGTGCTCACGTGTTTGTGGCATCGCTCCGTCTGTTGCAGCAACCACGAGTACAGCACCGTCCATCTGGGCAGCACCAGTAATCATGTTCTTGATGTAGTCAGCGTGACCTGGCGCATCGATGTGTGCGTAGTGTCGGTTTGGAGTTTCGTATTCAGAGTGTGAAAGCGAAATAGTAATACCTCGAGCTTTTTCTTCTGGAGC
>CAYGOP010000014.1:0-10277 GCA_964351645.1 uncultured Candidatus Saccharibacteria bacterium
AGATTAGAATTCATTAAGTCCCCCGAGAGATGATCGGGTTGATAGGCACTAGGTGGAAGTACAGCAATGTATGGAGCCGAGGTGTACTAATTGGACGTAGTTTCCTGTAAGGAACGTTGCATATCAATGTAACTTCCACAGAACGCTACACATGCTGCACAATTTTTGAGTGCGTGTGAGATACCTAACAAACATGATATGCGATTTGAAAAAATCATTTAAATAGAAGATTCAAAGTTGGTGCTTTGGGGGGAGGGGTACACCCGTTCTCATTCCGAACACGGAAGTTAAGTCTCCTACCACCGATGGTACTCATTTATTTGGGAAGAGTAGGTAGGCGCCAACTTTGAATCTTTTATTGCAAAAACACCACAGCTATCACTGTGGTGTTTTTGTTTGTGTCTGACTAAAACTTATTCTATTTCCGCAGTCATTTTCCTGAATATACACATATGATTTGCTACAATAGGAGGCACATGGAAGAGATAAAACGACCAATTCGACGCTGGGCTTTCTGGCGTAGATTTCAGTACGGCTTTGGCTTTACGGCCTTTTGGTGCTTGGTGGGAGTGTTGGTGTATTTTACAAATATCTATCAGCCACCAAATTGTTTTGATGGTATTCAAAACGGAGAAGAAACATACACTGACGCTGGTGGGCCGTGTGTACGAATTGACCCGAATATTGTGCTGTTGCCAAAGATTGTCTGGACAGAAAGCTTTAAAGTGGCCGATGGTCAGTACAATGCGGTAGCATATGTTGAGAACGAGAATCAAACTGCGGCTACTCCGGAACTGAATTACACATTCCAACTACTGAATAAAGGGATTGTGGTAGCAGAAAGAAGAGGTACAACCGTACTGCCCCCAAACAGCTCGTACCCAATCTTTGAAGGGAGAATCTTTACCGATAATCGCCAGGAAGTTACCGAAACAAAGCTCACTCTAGAGCCATCTGATGTTTGGATTCCGGCCTCAATTGGTCGTGACCAATTCCGTTCAATTGACATTGAATTATTAGGAGCTGATGTTCGTCCGCGGTTGAATGTAGAGATTGAGAACACAGAACTAGTAGCGGCAGAAAACGTCGAGGTGATTGCGACAATTTTTAATACTGCTGGAATACCGGTTGCATCCTCACAGACCTTTATTGAGGATATTGCACCACGTTCCACTGAAGACATTATCTTCACGTGGCCAAATCCACTTACTCGAACAGTGAGAAGTTGTGTGATTCCTACAGACGTTGTGCTTGGGATTGACCTTTCGGGAAGTATGAATAATGATGGTGATAATCCTCCACAACCAGTGACTGATGCACTGGCTGCAGCCGGAACCTTTGTGAATTCTTTGCAGGAAGAAGATCAGATTGGAGTAGTGACGTTTGCCACTCGAGCAGCTGTAGCGACACAGTTGAACAATATTCATGGTGCAGTTGCTAATTCTATTATTACCTTAGAAATTGAACCAGCCGAAGAAGTTGGTTTTACAAATACTCCCGCAGCCCTAGCAGAAGCGATGGGTGAGCTAAACTCCGAGCGACATAATGAAAACGCTCGACGGGTGTTGGTGCTTTTAACTGACGGCTTACCAACGGCCGCAGGTGATGCTGATGTAATCAGTGAGGCGGTTGCTGAAGCTCAGAAACTGAATGAATCAGGTATTGAAGTGTTTGCTATTGGGCTAGGAGAAAATGTTGATGCTGATTTCGTTCGCAGTATTGCGTCAGACCAAACCAATGCCTATTTTGCGCCAAGCGGAGCTGATTTAGCGAGTATTTATGCTGAGATTACTACCTCATTGTGTGAAGCTGGAGAAGGAAAGATTGAGGTGATAGCAAAAACAAAAACCAACTTTGCACCACTTCGGTAGTGACCACAAGTTCCGAATTGCGGTTGATTCGGTAGAATAGACATATGGGTCAATTGCGAACACTCTTTGGTGGATTTGATATCATCCTTTTTTTAAGTGTTCTCACGCTTACGCTGTTTGGCTTGGTGACGATGTATTCACATGTTGGAGACAACGCTTTCTTCGACCGGCAAATCTTATGGATATCGTTGGCTGTTGTGGCGCTTTTAGCTGCTATGGTGCCGGACTATCGCTTTTTAAGAATGGGCAATATAGCCTTTGTTTTCTATGTTATTTCAGCTTTTTTACTGATGTTGGTCTTGGTGATTGGAGAAATTACGCTTGGTGCGCAGAGTCGGTTTGACTTTGGGTTCTTTTCTATTCAACCCTCTGACCCAGCAAAATTAGTTTTGATTATTGTGCTGGCAAAGTATTTTGCAAAGCGACATGAGTTGATTGGTGACTTTAAACACATTGTTGTTTCGGGCTTGTACGCGATGGTAATTTTTGGATTGGTGTTTATTCAGCCTGACTTTGGTTCGGCGATTATTTTGTTCTTTGTGTGGTTAGGAATGGTACTCGTTTCAGGAATTAAAATTCGCCACTTGCTTACCGTGTTTATGCTTGGTGCTATCGTGTTTGGTTTGATGTGGCAGTTTGTCTTTTTTGACTACCAGAAAGACAGAATTATGACGTTCATTGATCCACTCTCTGATATTCAGGGGGCTGGCTACAACGCGTATCAGTCAACTGTGGCAATTGGTTCCGGACAGGTATTTGGAAAAGGAATAGGATACGGCACACAATCAAAATTACTCTTCTTGCCAGAGTATGAAACGGACTTTATTTTCGCCGCCTTCGCCGAAGAGTGGGGGATGGTTGGAGTGGTACTTTTGTTTGGATTATTTGCAGTGGTAGTGTGGAGGCTTTTGTATCATTCCGTGGAAGGTGCGACCAACTTTGAGCGCCTGTTTGCCGCGGGGGTATGTATTTTGTTTGTATCACACTTCTTTGTACATATTGGAATGAATATTGGTTTACTACCAGTAACCGGAACCACTATTCCATTTTTAAGTTACGGTGGTTCACACTTGTTCACTGAGTATATTGCAATTGGTATGGTGATGGCGATGGCTCGCTACAAACCAATAAAGCTCAGTGCCAACAGACACATTTCTTTACTTGAAGGTGAGTAAATATAAAGCACTGGTTGAAAAAACCATTTTCTCAACTGAACGATCAATCATGACATTGTTGAGGTTGTTGGCATATTCTTGCCAGATGTGCGGCCGCTCTAGGAAATGTTGGATTTGTGTCGTGAGCGCCTCTGCATCATCCGGAGAAATAAGCTGTCCAGTTTTGCCACTGCTGATAATATCTCTAATTCCACCTACATCAGTTGCGATAACGGGGAGTTTTGCTAGTCCTGCTTCGTGCAGAACATAGCCATATGATTCAGATTTCGAGGGGAGTATAAAGAGGTTTCCGGCTTTTAAAAACCGGGCAGCCTCAGTAATACTACCGATGAGAAACACGTTCTTTTCCAGGCCTAACGTTTGTATCTGGGTCTCTAGTTTCTTTTTTTCCGTACCTTCACCAATGATAATGGAACGTACGTTTGATTTATGTCGGGAGACAGCTTGTATCGCCTCAATGAGAACGGAAATGCGTTTAATTGGGTGCAGTTCTGCAACGGTGAGAATCCAGACGTCAGTCAGGTGCTTTTCCAGAGCTGGGCATGACTGAGCGAGCTTCAGTCGAGCTTCAGTTTTTTTATACATCACACCGATAGTGCGACCAGGATTTACAACCTTCATTCTGGATTGAGCGAATGGCCAGTCCATCTCTTGGACTATGGCATTGGAAACAGCAATGGTCTTGTGTGAAAAGAGAACCGTTAGGTAGTGAAAGAATTTGATAAGGACTTTTTGCCAGTAAGGCCTATCCTCGTTAAAGGCCCAGCCGTGGGCGGTGAATAAGACTTTTGGAACGCGGGCAAGTCTTCCTAGGAGAGTGCCAACTCCGCCGGCTTTTGAGCTGTTTACATGAAGAATGTCCGGCTTTTCAGTTTTGAGTATAGTCCAGAGTTCTTTCGCAAAATCCAATTCTTTTTTAATAGAAATGTCGCGTTCAAGCGAATCGATTGTGATGACCCGGATACCAGCATGAATTAGGAGTTCTTTGAGTGTCCCGTCTCCGCCGAGGGCAACAACTGGCTCAAATTGGTCTCGGTTGAGGTGGGTTGCGAGGTCATAGACGTAGCGCTGGGCGCCGCCCCAGTTGCTTTTCGTGATGAGATAGAGGACTTTTTTGGGTTTCATATAGTTAGCATACCTTACTTTACTTTAACCGAGAAATAACGTTTTTTGTTGCAAAACCTTGCTATTTTTACCCTCTGGGGTACGATTGATTCCAATCAATTCTGTATGGGTGAGCGAACTCGAGAACTACTTATTTTAATCGCGGGAGACATTTTTTTCTTTTTGGTGGCGTTATGGATAACGCTTGCTGTGCGGTATGTGGCTATCCCAGACATGCAACTACTTTCAGCTCATGTTGGACCATTTCTCATTATTTCTACCGTCTGGCTGTTTATTTTTTATATCGGTGGTCTCTATGACAAACATACGGTGTTTCTTAAGTCACTGCTCCTGGCCCGGATTATTAATACACAGTTTGTAAATATTCTTGTCGCCGCTCTGTTGTTCCTCATTATTCCGTTTGGGATTGCACCAAAAACGAATCTGGTTATTTACCTATTTATTTCAACCGGCTTGATTATGTGGTGGCGTATGTATGCGTTTCGATTTATTTCTCCTAAGACAAAACATCGAGCAATCCTGATTGCCGATGGGGCAGAGGCTATTGAGTTGGTTGACGAGATAAATAACAACGATAGATATAATTACTCCTTCCATCGCCTGATTGATGAAGATACCGCTAAATCAACTCCAGAGTTTGAAAAGAAATTATTAAAACTGATTGAGAAAGAGCGAATTGATATTATCGTCGCGAATCCTAATGGTGAGTACATATCTTCCGTACTACCGAAGCTGTTTGATTTATCCTTTATTAAATTTGAATTGACCTTTCTCGATTTTTACAAGGTATACGAGGATACGTTTGATAAAGTGCCGCTATCGGCTTTGCGGTATGAATGGTTTATTGCTCATGTTTCCCAGTCAAAGAGTTTGGTGTATGACTCGCTGAAAAGAACGGTCGACATCATTGGAAGTCTGCTGCTTGGTGTGGGGTTTTTGCTTATCTTGCCGTTTATTTATATCGCCATGCGGCTGGAAGGTGAGGGTGATTTGTTTATTTCTCAAGAGCGTATCGGTCAGTCGAACAAACCAGTAACCGTCTACAAAATCCGCACCATGACTGAAAATCGCTCAGCGAGCGCCACCTGGACAACTGAAGATGCAAAAGAGGGAAATCGAGTAACTAAAGTAGGGGCGGTTTTGCGGAAGCTGAGCATCGATGAGATTCCTCAAGTCTGGACCATTCTCAAAGGAGAAATGTCATTGATTGGTCCTCGGAACGATATTAAAGGTTTAGGCGAGCGTCTGTCTGCAGAGATTCCGTACTACAACATTCGTAACTTTGTAAAACCAGGCGTGACTGGCTGGGCGCAAACGCATCAGCACTACATGGGAGATAACATCAGTCCGCAATCTTTGGAGGAATCAAAAGAGCGTTTATCGTACGATTTGTTTTACGTGAAGAATCGTTCATTCCTGCTTGATATGGAGGTGGCGTTGCGGACGGTAAAGACCGTACTCTCAAGATTTGGTGTAACGATTCGGTTGCCAAAATAGGTCACTATTTCTAGTTTCTATTTGTTATACTCTAGCGTATGGATACTCAAGGAAAAACGATATTTTTAGTAGGAGTGGGCTACGTTGGTGAAATGCTCTGCGACCAACTCAGTAAGCGGTCGGACGTGAAGCAGATTATTGCGCTTGATAAAGAACCGCAATCTGATTGGACAAAAGCAATGCCAAAAGTGACCTATATTCAGCAGAATATGGCGGATGCTGGTTGGGAAGAAGAGGTGGCTAAGTATCAGCCTGATGCGGTGATACACACGGCGTGGCAGATTCGAGCCATGTACGGCCAACCTGATGAGCAGTGGCGATGGAATGTTGATGGCTCTGACAAGGTGTTTGATTTTGCCCTTGCTACACCATCGGTGAAAAATGTCGTGTATTTTTCAACTGCTTCATCTTACTCAGCTCGCGCTGATAATCGGTTTGATCATCTCTTTACTGAAGCGGAGGGCTTCCGTGACGATGATTATATTTATGCTCATGAGAAGAAGGTGACGGAGGAGAATCTAAAGCGGAAGTTTGAAGAGGCTAAAGCCAGCGGGAAGCCAGTCCCGCAAGTTTCTGTTGTTCGGCCAGCTGCGGTGACCGGTCCGCGTGGACGCTACATGCGCATTCGCTTTGGATTACAATCAGCTCTACAGGGAAATCTCAAAGGCGGTTTTATCAATCGGATTATCACGACCTTGACTTCATTTGTGCCAGCGACTAAAGGCTGGGTGCGACAGTTTATTCACGAAGATGATGTGAATGATATTGTGACCACCTTGGTGTTTGATCAGTACGCCTGGGACTATAACGTCTTTAATATTACTCCGGTCAGTGAAGCGGTATACTCAGCTGATATGGCGAAAGCGGTAGGGAAAAAGGTGTTACCAATCTATCCTTGGATGGCCCGCTTTGCCTTCTTTTTCTTCTGGCATGCTACTCGAGGTCGGATTCCTACTTGTCCTGGTTCATGGCGTTTTTATTCCTACCCAGTCTTGATGAGTGGCGAAAAATTAGCGCAGATTTATACCTGCAAGTATTCCTCGAAGGACGCATTTCAGTATACAGACGGGCGATATGAGTCGTATGTGCCAACTGAGCTCAAGCGTCCAAAAACCCAACAAAACGGTTAATTTCTGCTATACTGCCGTTCATGATAGTGGATGGAAAAGCGATTGCTCAAGAGATTCTCGAGCAACTGAAAGAAGATATTGAAACGCACGAAGGCACATCTTTTACTCTGTGTGCTGTTACCTGCGCTCCTAATTTTGAAACGAAGAAGTACCTCGAGATGAAAAAACGCCGAGCTGCTTTGGTCGGTATTACGTTGAATGTAGTTGAACTGCCTGAGCACGCGACTACTGACCAGGCAATTGAGTGTGTGAAAAAGGTGGCTGAGTCCTCTGATGGGGTGGTAGTACAGTTGCCACTGCCTCTCCATATAGATAAAGAAGCGGTCTTGAAAGCAGTACCAAAAGGGAAAGATCCTGACTGTTTTTCCTACGGAGAAAAAAATGACCGGATGTTGCCACCAGTTGTGGGGGCGATTGATGAAATTTCTCTCGTGCACGAGGTGGAATGGAAAAATAAAAAAGTGGTTGTGCTGGGGCAGGGAACTTTGGTTGGTATCCCAGCTGCTCGGTACGCGCGGAAGCGGGGGGCAAAAGTACGAGTATACACTCGGGAAAAATGTGACCTTAGCTCGCTAAAAACCGCTGATATTATCATTAGTGGAATTGGGCGCCCGGCCTTTATTCAGCCAGATATGGTTTCTCCTGGTGTGGTCATCTTTGACGCTGGTACGTCAGAAGAGGGTGGAGTACTGGTAGGTGATGTACATCCTGATGTGGCCGAAGTTGCTGCACTGGTGACTCCCGTTCCGGGAGGTATTGGTCCACTGACAATAGCGCTATTATTGCGCAACCTCTATGACCTTAGTCGTCAATAGTTTCTTGTAAATCCCTATGGTATAACAGGGTGCAAGATTTTTTATATTTATGTCTCAATCTTCTCAATCAGAAAACGCCGGCACTCAAGCATTTTTACGCTTTTTTCGGGCGGCGACAGTAGTTGGTGTGGTCCTATGGTTATCTTTTTGGGTCTACCAAAACGCAACGCAACCAGAATCACAGAATCCTTTTAAGCTTGGTCTCGACTTAGCTGGTGGTTCTCACTTGGTGTATGAGGCAGATGTCTCAAAAATTGATGCTTCGGAAGTGCCTGAGTTGATGAATGTACTCCGTGACGTGATTGAGCGTCGAGTGAACGTATTTGGTGTCTCTGAACCAATTGTCCAAGTTGAGAGTAGTAGTTTTGTAACAGAGGAGCCAATCGAACGATTGGTAGTTGAGTTGCCAGGAGTCACTGACGTCAGTCAAGCAGTAGCTGAAATTGGACGCACACCATTGCTTGAGTTTAAGTTGTATGACGAAAATCTCGCCGCTCAACAAGAAACATTACAAAATCTAAACTCACTGGCTCAATCTGCCAGCGGAACCGGGCAGGCGGTTATTGGCAATGTGAAAATTAACGGTGAAGAAGTGTCACAAGAATTACCATTCAAGGACACTGGTTTAACTGGTCGTTACCTAGAATCAGCAGCCCTTGAATTTGCCGGTGGACAGGGTGGTCAGTTAGCCAACGAACCGCTCGTTTCAGTGCGCTTTACTCCAGTGGGAGCTGACTTATTTGCTGATATCACTCGGAACAACGTTAACAAACAGCTGGGAATTTTCCTTGATGGTGAGCTATTGTCAGCCCCAAACATTAACGAGCCAATCACTGGTGGGACTGCTGTTATTTCTGGTAGCTTTACCCCCGAAGAGGCGCGTGAACTGGCAAAGAACCTTAGTTTTGGAGCGCTACCAGTACCAATTGAATTACAGAGTACTCAAACTGTAGGAGCTTCTCTTGGTGCAGAAGTGCTTGGGAAAGGAATGGAAGCTGGTCTCTTTGGTCTTGGGTTTGTGATGTTGTTTATGGTGGTGTGGTACCGATTGCCGGGATTAGTGGCTGGAGTAGCTCTGCTTTCCTACGTCACAATTATGCTGGCGTTGTTCCAGCTTATCCCAGTTACGCTCACCGCTGCAGGTTTGGCTGGATTTATCCTTTCGCTGGGTATGGCGGTAGACGCGAATGTGCTCGTGTTCGAGCGCATGAAAGAGGAGTTTGCAAAAGGAACTCCGAGTCGAGAAGCAGCTCAAGTAGGGTTTGCCCGAGCCTGGAGTGCGATTCGTGACGGTAACATCACGAGCTTGCTCTCAGCTATCATTTTGTTTTGGTTCGGCACGTCTTTAGTAAAAGGGTTTGCACTAGTATTTGGAATTGGAGTGATTGTATCAATGCTCACGGCTCTCGTGGTGACTCGTACTCTGCTCATGACATTGCCCGATACAAAAAAATCTTCCAGTTCAGTTTTATCATTTCTACTCGGTAACGGTTTGCAAAAATAGCGTATGTTTTTTATTACTTACAAAAAAATCTTTTTAGGAATCGCAGCGCTTATTATGCTGGGGAGCGCCACAATCGTGGGAACACTTGGTCTGCAATTAGGCATTGATTTTACCGGCGGTTCACTCACAGAAGTGTCATATGAGGTTGCTCCTGACAAAGCTGAACTCGAGTCAGTCATTGAGTCTCAAGATTTAGGGGGTATCTCAGTGCGAGAGTCGCTCGATGAAGCTGATAAAGATGCTTACCTCATTCGCACTCGTGATTTGTCTGAAGCAGAACGAGTAGCTCTTGAAGCAAACGTTACTTCGCTTGGCGAAGGAGGGGAAATCAGTCGCTTTACTTCGATTGGTCCAGTCATCGGGCAGGAGTTAAAAGATAAAGCTTTCTGGGCAATCCTTGGAGTGGTGTCTATTATTGTGATTTATGTGGCATTTGCGTTCCGGGGTATTGGTACACCAGTGAGCTCTTGGACCTATGGAGCAATTACCATTCTTGTACTGGTGCACGACGTGTTGGTTCCAACTGCGCTTATGAGTATTCTGGGGTATGTTGCAGGAGTGGAGGTAGACGTACTTTTTGTGATGGCTCTCTTGGCAGTGTTGGGATATTCTGTAAACGACACGATTGTGGTGTTTGACCGAGTGCGAGAAAACCTCATCCAAAATCGAACTGAAAAACGAACAAAACGTGAAGAGGCAGGGATTGTGCATGAAGATGTAGAGTACACACTCACAAAGCCTTACGAAGAAATTGTTGGTTCAGCAGTGCAAGAAACGCTAGCTCGTTCTATCAATACATCACTCACTACGTTTGTTGCCCTCATCGCCCTGTATTTCTTAGGTGGAGCAATTACTCAAACTTTTGCCTTGGTGCTGATGGCTGGAGTGTTAGCCGGAACCTACTCTTCAATCTGTATTGCTAGTCCGCTTGTGGTAGCATACGCACAACGGAAAGAGAGAAGTAAGGACAGTTAATATTTAACATTACGTAGTTTTATTTACTTTACTCGTTCAGCAATTCTTCCTAAGGCAGGAAAGAATTGGGACATGCATTCAAAATAATCACTACGTTCATTTTTTTCATTCATGATTATTGGCATTACCGGAACTGATGGGGCAGGAAAGGGAGCGGTGGTCGAATACTTAGTTGAGAATAAGGG
>CAYGOP010000014.1:10287-20859 GCA_964351645.1 uncultured Candidatus Saccharibacteria bacterium
ACCCAAATTCAAGCCGCCGGACTGCCAGTGAATCGAGAAAACATGCGCCTAATTGCAAACCAAATGCGGAAGGAACAAGGCTTGGATGTCATAGTAAAAGTGGCGCTCGAAAAAATGCAGACTGATAGTGCAACAGCCGTGATTATTGAATCAATCCGCGCTTTAAAAGAGCTAGACACTCTTCACGCGGCTGGTGGTGTGTTGTTGGCAGTGGATGCAAACCAAAACGTTCGCTACCAGCGGATTACTGGACGGCAGTCAGAATCTGATAAAGTGTCATTTCAAGATTTTGTGGCACAAGAGCAGATTGAAATGAATGACCCAGACCCAAACGGCATGCAAAAAGCAGCGGTGATTGAGCGGGCCGATTACACCATAATGAACAATGGCAGCTTGGCAGAATTGGGTGAACAAGTCGAATTATTTTTAAACTCATACCATGATTAGTACTGTTGGTATTGTTGGGTACGGGCATTTTGGAAAGTTCGTACATGAATTGGGGCAGAGGTTTTTTCCTGATGTGCAGTTTCGAGTGTATTCGCGACGAGCTGATATTGACCAAGAGACTTTTTTTGATTTACAAACGACTGCTCAGTGTGATGTGGTGATTTTGTGTGGCGCAATTAGTGAATACGAAGAACAGCTATTGTCAGTGCTCGAGCACTCATTGCCAAGTACTATCTTGGTTGATGTCGCAACAGTGAAGAAGCACACCACCGAACTCTGTCAGAAACACTGTGAGGGGCGTCGCTTTATTTCTACCCACCCAATGTTTGGTCCAGAAAGTTATAAAAAACATAGTGGAAACGTATCGGGTTTTCGTATTGTGGTTACTGACTACGTATTAAAAAATGATGATTATCAGCTTTTAAAAAATACGTTTGCAACCCTCGGTTTCCTCATTATTGAAATGACGGCTGATGAGCACGACAAACGTTTGGCGGAAACTTTATTCCTCACTCACTACGTTGGTCAGTCAATTCTCAAGGCTGGTTTCGGGCGAACGAAGATAGATACTTTGTCGTTTCAGTTTTTAATGGATGCGGTGGAGAGTGTAAAAGATGATAAGAAGCTATTTGCTGATGTGTATCGGTATAATCCATACTGCAAGGACGTGGCTCAGAAATTGCATCAAGCACAAGAAGAAATTTTTGCTGAAGTGTCTCAGACGCAGAAGTAATTGTTAGTCGTCTTGTATCGTAGTAGGATAAAAGGATATTCATAAATATTTTAAAATATGGGATTCTTTGAATGGTTTTCTAAACCGCTACAAAACCAGTATGCAGATTTTACTGGGCGAACTTCGCGGCAAGCGTACTGGATGTTTACACTCGTATACATCATTTTAATAGTACTCATTTCTATAGCAGAGGAGATTGCTCTTGGGACCGAGCTCCCGAGTACATTGTTTACTTTAGCGGTAATCATTCCCTCCATTGCCATTACTACTCGTCGGCTCCATGACATAGGCAAAAGTGGCTGGTGGCAATTAATATATTTTATTCCAATCCTGGGGTGGATTGTGATGCTACTATTCTTAGTGAGAGCAGGTGACCGGACTGATAATCAATACGGCCCGTCCTCAGTGAGACCTTCATCAAATATTCCACCTGCTCCGTCTGATGTTCCTCAACCTCAGCCGCCAATTCCACCGGCTTCAACGACTGTTTCTCCGTCACCAACCTCATCACCAGTGCCTCAGCCCCCACAAAATAATCAATAAGAAAAAACCTCCATGTTCTCGGAGGTTTTTCGTATAAAAGACTAGGCTATGAGAGTGCCGACAAACTCTTTTCCATCAAGGTAGCTCACGAGTGCTTCTGGTTTATCACCGTTGATGATAGCTACCTCAATCCCAGTCTCGTCAGCTTCCTTAGCTGCTATTGGGTCAAATGGGGAAGAGAGTCCTGGGTCCCAGTCACTTGGAATCAGGGCGCGGAATTCACTCCAGGTAATCGTTTCAATTTTTTGCGCATCTGGGTTTTTTCGTGGGTCGTCCGTGTAGACATAGTCAATGTTAGAGAGATTGATGACTTTCTTGGCCCCGACTCTTTGGGCGATTTGAATCGCCCGTAAGTCAGTTGAACAGCCCGGTCGATAGCCAGCTGCTACGACAACGTCTTTGTCAGCTGGAATATCGAGAATTTCGTCAGGGTTTGTAACCATGTGTGGGTGAGCCGTATCTCGGAAAATGGTCCGGAGTAAATGTCCGTTTAAACGGGTGGCGTGGATACCCATCCAGTCGAGGTCGTCGCTGGCGAGTTCTGATACCTCAGCGGCAGCATCTTGATAGCGCCGAGCTGTTTTTCCTCCGCCCGCTATGATAATAAAACGACGGCCGAGAGCCGTTTGTGAATCAATGAAATTTTTAAGAGTTTTGAGGAAAGTGGTGTCGATTTGATCGGGAACGATTAGTGACCCGCCCACTGACATTACAATCGTTTCTTTGTTTGGCATATCGTTGTGCATTGTACGTTATTAGCGCCAGTCTGCAAAATGCTATACTGCACATACTAATTTGGATTTATTTGTGGATGATATCGTTGCTTTCATTGTTCAAAATATCCAGCAAAACGCATCAAACCAAGACATTATCCTGCAGTTGCAAAATGCTGGTTACGACGATGAGTCCATCTCTGAAGCTTTTGCCGATGCATATGCTGAGCTCAGTATCGAGGTTGTAGATGAATCACTGGGACAGCTCGCGCGACCAGTGGACCCGTTTTCTCCGCAGGTTATTCAGGATAAAAAAATCAGACAGACAAAAATAATTGGGGTAGGCGTCCTGTTGTTTGGAGTAGCTTTGATGATTTTGGTTGGGGTTTATCTATTTAGCCAAGCGAGTGGTCCGGTTGGGGTACGACCAGACTTACCTGGAGAATTGACCATTCCGCCGGTCCCACCACCTCAAACACAGAGGGTTGATTTAAGTACGCCGGTATCCAGCAGTGAGGAGACGGGTGATGTTTTTATTGCAGATGAGCCCTTGATTGAAGACGAAGTAGACTTACAGGATGCTCGGTACCGCGCGTTTAATTTCACAGATTCAAAAATTGAGTTTGAAGACCTATTGTGGCTGTTCAGTGAAGATTTGTGCTTGGGTGAACCCTTAAAAATAAATTGGTATGCCAGTTTTGATATTACGGATGTCGTGCTTGGTATTTATCAGCCTGGGTTTGGTGAGCCAGAGATTAAAACGATTGGGTCATTCCGTGCTACCAACAATCCTGAATGGGTTCCTGGGTATGGTACCTATTTTTGGGCAGTAGGCGTGATTCGCGATGGTTCAGTGCTTATACCAGGTTCTGGGTACCGTTTTGTATTACAGGATGCTGATGGGGATACTAAGGTAGAGAGCAACTCTTTCAAGATTAGCCAATGTCCGTAGAGGAGTCGTTTTGTGATAGTCTGTACAGAATATTATCGGTTTTATGAACACCATTTTTATGTCACCTGAACTATTGTCTGCTGTCCAAGAGCGTATCCAGATTGGCCACACGAAAATCGAAATACAAAAAGAACTTGAGTCTGCTGGCTATAGTCCAGAGATGATAGAAGAAATATACGAGGCGGCCCAGCAAACTGGTGTTTCTTCGTCTGTCCCAACGGAAGAGTCTCTGGTGAGTAGTACCCAACTAGTAAAAGCTGGCTGGGCGTTACTCAAAGAAAAATGGAAGCTCTTTCTCAAGTCTTTTGCAGTTTCGTTTGGCTTGTTTGTATTGTTGGGTATTGGTGTTGCGGGTGGTGCATTTGCACTTGTGGGTATGGATGGAGAGTTGACTGACTCAGTAGCAATGCTCCTATCGGCTTCACTTAGCTTGCTAGTAGTAGCCGTCGCATTTTTACTTGGAGTGCGAGTGGTGAACTTTTCAGTTATCCGCAATCTTACTCGACAGGGTGAGAGTGAAACCTTTACTCAGAGCATACGGTGGTCTATGCAGCATATTGTGCCAGTTGTAGTGGTTGGATTATGTGCGTACTTTGCGGTACAAACAGGCTACTTATTTTTCCTCATACCAGGTATTGTTGCCGCCGTGTATTTTTATTTTGCGAGCTATATTTTTGCAGCTGAGGGTGTTCGTGGTATCGATGCGCTCGTGCGTAGCACAGAAATAGTCTATGGTCGTTGGTGGGGAATAGTTGGCAGATTCCTCACGGTATTCCTACTTTTTTTCGCAGTTGGGCTGGTGTTTGTAGTGCTCGCGAGTTTTATAGTTGGTGCACTCAATCCAAACCTGGATGAGTCTAGCTGGGTAGTGGCTCCGGTATTGCTCGTGGGACTGGGGCTTCTGCTGTCGCTTATTGCCTTCTTTCAGTGTGTAACGTTTGTGCTGTTCTCTTCATTGCGTGCAAGTGCACAGTCCCAAACGTTTACTTCTGAAGGGAAGAAAAAACTTCGATTTTGGATAAAGGCGATGGTTATTCTTGGTCCGTTGGCAGCAATCATTCTGCAATCCATGAGTATACTTTCTGAGTTAGAAGAGCAACCTACAGCAGATTTTGCCGGAGGAAGTGAAATCGCATTGCGGCAAGAATTAAACGATATGTACTATCGCGGAGAGAGTTATTTTGCGAACGCTGGGAACTTTAGCTACGACGGGGTGTGTGCTCAAATTGAGCCAGGTATTACCACTGGCACAGTAGAGGTGTGTAATGAGACTCCTGACGCCTGGGCACTGTTTGTGAGTGATGGAGTAGAAACCTGGTGTTCTGACAGCACTGGGTTTCGAAAACAATCAAATGTTCAACTTGGAGATAGTACCGAGTGTTTGCTCCTGCCAGACGCTGAGCAATTGGAAGAAGTGATTGGTGACTAAACAGTCTTTTCAACTCGCAGACCCCACGAATTTGATTCTTCGGGAATGCGATACTTTCTTGATACCGTAAACTGGTAGAAAGAAAAAATAATCAACAATACTATTTTTGCAAATCGGTAATCAATCCATACTTCTGGCTCAAGTATGTAGCGGGCACATTCATTCGCTGCTCCCGCGAGGAGCAAAATAGTAAACCAACGAATAGAAAGCACTCTCCAGCCAGTTGCTGTCATAGCAAAGGTTTTATCAAACATGTGTTCCAGGAGCTGTTTCTGTCGATAAAAAAATACTCCAATCAGTAAGGCTAGGGAAATAAAATAAAACGTATCAGCAAAAATAATAAAGTCTGGTTGCTCAAGCCATAAAGTGAGACCACCAAAAATAAAAGTGATGGCTCCAGAAAAGAGTGGCATTACCGGTAGGTGCCGAAATTGCACTAGACTGATTACGAGTGAAAGGAGAGTGGTGGTCACGAGAACGGCGGCAGCGACATAGAAACTGAATAGCTGTCCGGCAATAAAAAAAGCCACCACGGGGAAGAATTCACTGAACAATTGAATGTAGGCACTACGTGACATTTTGGAGCAGTGTACCACGGGTTTGCTACCCAAGGGTGCCTCGCTGAACAGACAGTCTAAAAGTCCCCGGCTAAGGTGTTGACAAATATTTTATATATGCTAGATTACTGGGGTCTTCACGGAGGCCGGCAGGTGTGGTGTAATCTGATTTCATCAGATGAACCACAATTGCCTTCCTCCAGGAAGGCAAAAACTGTCGGCATAAGTCGACGCAACCCTGTCAAACCTTAAAAGGAAGAATGACATGAACCTTTCGAAAATCAACCTCGGCGCGATGGCTTTTGCTGGCTTTCTGGTACTCGGCGCAACCTCGGCGATGGCCACCTGCATGGGCGGCAATGCCTGTACCCCCGGCAATGACTGGGCCGCAGGTGGCGGCTGGGTCGAAGGCGGTGGCGCCGGCGACGGTGTTGGCAACCACAACTGTACCGGTGGTGGCATCGTCGATCGTGGCTCGTTTGCCGAATCGATGACTGGCTTCAACGGCAACTTCCGCTTTGCGGCCGATGCCTGCGGCACCTGTCAGGAAGACACCCCCGCCGTCTTCGGCACCGGCTTCAGCACTCATCGTGCTGGTTCCTTCATCGAAACGACTGGCGGACATGCTGGTGCATCCTCCGAAACCTTCGGCGGTGCCGGTGGCGAAGGTTATGCCTGGTCTGGCCGTCGGGCCCAGTAATCAGCCTGGCTGATACATAGTGACCTCTGCGCTTGCGCGGAGGTCACACCTCAAGATCCCTCTCTCTGGAGCAGGGGTCTTTTTCATACTAAAATGATTGACATTTTTATATATTTATGATATAAATCTCATCAGGATATTTGACACTTCTGAAATATGTTGTGTTAACGAACCTTGACAATAACCTAAGAAAAAAGGAAAAAAAAGATGACAGAAGCGCACATGTGGGCGCCACTGCAAAGACTTTTGCCAATCATATTGGCCTCTGTCTTTGGAGTATTTGCGGCTTTGCCCGCAAGCGCTCAAGGTTCTGCTCAGAGTTTTGTGCAGGATGAGTTTTACCTCGGACATGAAGGTGGTTCGCCACCCTCGCTCCAAGCGTTTGCCGAAAACCCACGCGCGTATCTTCGGAGCGAAGCTGCTTATACAGCTTTGCGCCAAAGATTTGCAACGGTTCTCGGTCGCAGTTCTCTCTCTGAAGAGGATTTCACCGAACTTCTCAACAGTGACCAGGTTCGCTTGCGGTCTTGCTCTAGTTTCGGCCGGTTTCAGACCATGGGGATACTCACGACGGACGTCGTGGTTCAGTCTCCCCGCACGACCTGTTACGCTGGTGAGAAATTCATCGAAGTGCTGGTGCATGGACAGTGGATTGTTGCTGCCTCCCAAGGCTGTTTCAATCCAGTGACTATTCCGCCAGTATCGGTAATACCACCGCCACGCCAACCGGTGTGTCGTTGGGTAACTTTTTCCGACCCTGTCGGAGCTGGTACTCACCAACATTTCGATGGAACGTGGCACCCCAGTAATTGTGGCAACCCGCTGCATGTTCCTGGATACACGGTCCAGATTCCCAATACAACGCAATCATCCGGCGGCTATCGCATTTGCGAATAGCGTCATGAATCCTCAAGGAGAAACACCATGAACATCATCAAGTCACTTCGCAAGAACGTCCTTCGCGTACTTGGCGTGGGAGCACTGCTTGTCCTGGCTGCGTGCAGCACGGGCACAAACGGTAACGTTGGCCCCGGCATGTCGACAGACGCCTACCTGGCTCTGGAAGACAGGGCTGGGTATGAGGCAACTCAAGACAACAACGCTGCTGTCATTGCTGATGGTCGCCAGCGCGCGTATTTGCGCGGTGAACCGGTTGCTTATGGCACCCGGCAGACTGGCTTCACGCTTCAGTGGAACCAAATCGCGCGGATGGCGTACGTGTATCCTGGTCATTCGACCGGAGCTATGGGACTGGAAACAAGCGCTATGATGGCCTTTGCTACTGATGCTCACGGCAACACTCTCGTCAATGGTGGTGGTTCGCCTGCTATCCTGCTGGCGAACGTGGCCACCCAGGAAGGGGTTGGACGCTTTGGTCTGCGTCTTGGTACTCAGGTACTGGGTGCAGCAGCCAATGGAGCTATCGCAGCAAACATCCACGCTGGCGCAGCTTGTTCGGAGAACTGCGGTCCGGCGATTCAGGTCATCGCTCAAGCGGGCTCGGAGTCGACAGCTACTGGTACCGGTAATGGTACTGCTGTTGTCGGTACGCCGTGCACAACGTGCGGCATTGTGAACGAATAAAGTCTTTGTCGGGCAAACATCCTGTTTGCCCGACTCACCCCTCATTCAATTAATTGGAGGTCTCTGATGACCAACTTGAAAACAGCACTCCTTGTCTCAGCGGCCTCAATGATGTTCGCTGGACAAGCCATGGCTTTCTCCCAACCGGGTGAAGTGATGGAAACATCCGACAGTCAGATCACAGCGACCTGGCGGTCAATGACAGCTGATAGTGGAGACACTATTGCTGAGGCTTGTGAAGGTTTTGCGTACAGCGCATGCGTTCGCGAGTTTGTGATTGCTAACCGGAGCTTGTTTCCGGCGCAGTTCCGGTCGGAGGAGGATTTCTTCCTGGCTATCGGCGTTGAGTACATCGTCCCGATTCGCACCGTTGACGCCGCACCGGTTGTGGCCGAAACTCTGGCACCGAACAGTTCGCTCTTGGATATTGTGAACGGCATGACTCTTGAACAGGAACGCCTGGTCGCGCAAGTGGCTGAGCTTTCTGCCACTATCGCTAACCAAACCTTCGGTGTCGATGACATCGATGGTCTCGCCGCCCGCTTCCGGCAGATTGACGCCAGTATCCCTGACGTCGGTCCGTTGCGCACTACAATACAGGAGCTTGAAATAGCTTTTGCGCTGATGCAAAGTGGCGAGCTGACAGACGAACTCAAGGCATCCATCAATGCGGAAGTCTTGGCTTCTCTTGGCGAGTATGAAACACGGCTCGCCGGCCTGGAGGCAACGACCATTACCTTTGAGGCTCGTCTGACGGGTCTTGAAACCACGACGGCAACCCTGACCACTGGTCTGGAAACCGCCAATGAGCGTATTGCTACGGTCGACACTCGCGTGACGACAGTCGTTGATGAACTCGGTGAGCGCATCGACGGTGTCGAAGCTCTGGCATCGCGTCCGGCCTTCTGGGAGCTGTTCAACGCTATCGGCCTCGGCCAGTGGTACATGGACAACTCTGGAAAAGGACAAGCTCTGCTCTTTGGCATTCCGCTCATCTTGCTCGGAGCACTGTTCCTTGCAGGGTATGGGCGTGCGAAGGTGTTGCTCAACCGACTCATGGCTCGGATGACTTTGCTTGAGGGTCGTATGCAGACGGTTGAAGAAGATGTTGTTTCGGTCATGCCGAAAGAAGAAGATTTCGATTGGCATGCAGACAATGTTTCTGAGGCAAAACTGAAGGTTCTTGGTCTCGGCGACGTAAACGCCGTTACTTGGGTCCTTCATCACAAAGAGACGGGTGTTCGTTATGACATCAATCTCGGTCGTGATGAAAAAACACCGAACGGTCACATTCTTGCGGATATTCCGCGGAGAAAAGGTGGTGATGAGTTGGTTGCTGCGATTCAGGTCGAGAACTTGAAAGGCAGCATCTGCAAAGCTATCGGTGGTCAGCGTGTATCTCCGTCAAAGCAAGAATTTGCAATGGCAGCTGAGTAATATTTGGAACGGCGCATTCGTGTGCCGTTCCAACCCAGGCTTTTTGGAAAAAATACCTTTTTCCTAAGAGTCTGAAATTAAGGGTAGAAATCTGACCGGCCTAAACCGCCCTAACCATTTCTCTCCTTGATGTTCATCTCAACTGTTCTGAATAACATGACCGCAACCCGACCGGCCTAAACCGCCCCGACCGTTGCCTGAATGTTATATAACAGTTTTCTTAGGTTAAAACCGTTCTTTTGATAGATTTATCTATCGTACATTGTAGCCCCGCGCATCTATTCGCCGGGGCTTTGTTGATTCTAAACAGAAAGTGAATGGTATACTTTTTGGGAAAGACATATATATGTATTTGCTCTTTGCACACAAAAGACTCGGTTTCACTCTCATTGAGATTTTAGTCGTGATTGCCATTGTGGGTATTTTAGCTGCGGTTGTTCTAGCTTCTTTAAATGATTCGCGTGAACTCGCAAATATTCGAAAAGCCCAGGCCGACATGCGAAATATCCATACCGCCATGGAGGTGTTGTTTAACGACACTGGCTTGTATCCGCACAAGCAACCTCAATATTGTCCACCAAGAAGTGCGGGTGGAAACGAAGTAAATCTAAACAGTCCTACGACCGGTCTGGTGGGGACTGATGGTTCATATGAAAACTGGAGTGGTCCGTATGTAACCAGCGTGATAGATCCGTGGGGTCGCCCGTACTTCTTAGATGAAGACTATTATTGTGCCGGAGGCGAACAAGGCTGCAATGGTCATGTGACTACAGGAGCCACTGATAGGTCTGTACTTGTCTCTTGTGGTCCTGATGGAATGCTGGGAGATGATCCGTCAAATCCGCAACCAAGTAACGGTTCAGCCTGTGCATATAATGATGATAATATCGTCTACGTACTTTGCCAGATTTAGTGCCCAGAGAGTACTTGCATTATCTTTTGCAATCTGTATAATGCATCGCACTGTTCCACGGAGGTTTACATCAAGTGTTGTAAGACACTAATCAGAGGGGTAAGTTCCACTGAGTAACTTTCGACGGGGAATAGCGATATTTGACAGTTCTTGCGGACAGATTTCTGCACTCAAAAAATTGAGTTTTGAAATCTGTTTGCAAGGGTTCTAAGTAGGTTCACTGAATGAGCTTGTACTTAGAGTTTCATAACCTCACTCACATTCCCATAATGTGGGTGAGTCGTATATTTATTTTGATTGTTTTTAAAACAATCAAGATGGTATGCATCACAGCAATAACGCATATTCTTTCCACAAGAATATGCGAGCAACCATAGACAAAAGAACTTCATAAATTCTTTTGTCTTATCCTTAGGGAAATCGTTCGTTGAGAGCGCGGCACATGAAGTACATGCGCGCACCGTGGTTTACCACGAGCTCACGAACGCAGAAGCACGAAGATTTATCTTCAGTGCCCTGTCTTAAATTAGAGTTTGATCCTAGCTCAGGATGAATGCTGGCGGC
>CAYGOP010000015.1:0-19828 GCA_964351645.1 uncultured Candidatus Saccharibacteria bacterium
GAGCATGAGTTGTTGTTTTCGTTGCAGCCACCGATGTGCTACACACAAAACTTTTAAGCCTAAGGAGAAGAAGATGGCAAAAAAGACAGTAACATGTACGGTCGGGTCATTCCCGGGCGGTGGACGCAAACCGTATACGCTGGATGGTGATCCCACCGTCAAGGATATGCTCAAAGCTGCTGGCATTGATGGTAGCGGCAAAGATGTTCGTTGTGGCGGCATCAAAGTGACCGACCAGGACGCAAAGGTTGCCGAAGGCGACCAGGTGTGGGTGTTCGGGAACGTTCGCGGAAACTGAGATTGTTATTTTAAAGAGTATGTGAGCGGGTTTGAAAAACCTGCTCATTTTTTATTAAAAAGCCCGGCAACAGAGTTGCCGGGCACGTTTCATTTCGTCAGTTTTTCTTATTCAGAACTGGGTGGTCAGGTACTGGGCAACGAGTTCGGTCTGCTTTGCGCCATACCACCATGCGCCGTAGAGAATACTGCCGGTAATCATGAGTGTAATGCCCCAAGCAATCTCGCTGTCCTTTTCGATTTCGAGCGGTTTTGCGGCTAGGTAGAACACCAGGAAGGTGCCAGCCATACCGGCCAGCGGATTGATGGCAAACACCAATCCTGCAGTGAGCGCTGCTCCATACACGACAACGGTAATAAGTTGCAACGTGATGTAGTCACGGCCGTCGGTGTACCATCTGCTCGACATAATCAGCAGGCCAGTGAACGCCACAAACGATGCCACCCAGAATACCCCAGGCTTGAAAACATGTATGGCTGCAATTGTGTCAAGCACAAACAAATGCATGAAGACAAACCCGGCCAGGAGTACGATACCTGCCATGGTTGCGGTAGGAATGCTTTCCTTCTTCTTGAAGCCAAACGCATAGCACATTGGTTCGACGATGATAGAAAAGCCCAAAATCGTCATCAATGCCATAGCCGACAGAAATCCAACTTCCGGCAGGTTGTAAAATACTGCCACTGCACCCCAAATGACCATGAAGAATGTCGCCAAGGGCTTCGGGTCGTCACCTTTGAGGTTGTGAATCCAAAGCGTCGCCATCACACTGCCTCCGAACACGAGACAACCAAGAAAGACGGTCCAGGTCAGGTGCTCTGGGTTAACCCAGTAGCCACCGCCGATGAGGGCGAAGCTAGTTAGGTAGGCAGCAATCTCAAGTAGTACGCGTGATTGGTAGACAACCTTCACGAGAATGCCCCAGAACACGAGCAAAAAACCAGCTGCGATGATACACGCTCCAATGACCTTTATCAGGCCAAGAAAAGTGACATAGCCAGCGAGTCGTTGCAGAGTTGTGAGGTCGGGACAGTCTGCGCTTTGAGCGAGAGCCGGGGTGCTCAAAAAAAGAATCCCCAACAAAGCCAAGAAGAGATGTTTCATTCATTCTTCCTTCCGTGTAAAGAATGTCTGTGCTAGACAATACAACGTTAATAAATTATGTCAATCTTAGTTACAAAATCATCTATAGTCAGAGGAGTGTACTGTTAGATGGGTAAGGGATGTATAAAAATGACCCCGCCAAATAGATGGCGGGGTGTTGTGAGTGTTAGAATCTTGATTCACGCAGCTTTGCTCACTGTCTCGACCTTCATCAGGTGTTCCGTGGCACCAATCAGCGCCAGAAATGTGTCGAAGCTCTGCACAGAACCTTCCGGAATCAGAATGAAGAACCTGTGTTCGCCATACTCACGCAAAGGGTGACCCTCGGGAACCGGCCGAAAAGAACCTTCGCTACTGTCGAGCTTGCCACCAAATTGGGTGGCCATTTCGACTGCTGCGTTGAAGCCGTCCAGGCTTGCAAGTGGAACATCGTACTGTTGCATCGTTTTTTCCTCTTTCTTTGTTGGGACTAGATATAATCATTTGTGTTTTTACTTGTCAATAAAAAGGCCGGAAGCGTGAGCTTCCGGCCGAGGGTTTCTTCAAAGAACAGTTTCTTGGTTTATTGCATCCGCAAAGACCAGAGTGCGCCATCGTGTCGATACACCACCTGGTTGCCGATGTTGGACAAACGCATAGTGGTGAGTAGGTCTTTGTCTTTCACCACCTTCTGGGTTCCTTGAGTTGGAACGGTGATGATAAGTTCACCATCTTCACGAATGTCTGCGGTGACCCCCTTGGGGAGCACTGCTTGGTTGAGTTCAGGGCTATCACTGATGCGAGTCGTGGCAGTGTAACTTCTCCAGTCTTCTGTTCCGGCCAAGTCAAAGACTTCGTATTGTCCGGAGCTGTCGACAGTGAGTACTGATACGATGCGTCCGAACCCTCGGGCGTTTACAATGCGCTTTCCATCAAGTTCTGGAATGCGCACCATCGACACCGCTTCGTCACTCGAAGGCACAATCAGGTGCATAGCTCCGAGCACATCACTGACCCCAACTCCCGCAAAGAAACGAGTGCTGTTGCCAAGTATCTGCCACCGTCTGCCAGTAGTAAGTACTGGTTTTTGGAACGCTTGCAGTGTGAGCTCCACGAGCTCGGTATCAGTCGTGACAAATAGTCTGTCGCCACTACGAACCACTTCCTGCGCTGGGAGTTGGAGTGCCAGATTCACTTCTGTTCCGTTCCGTTTCAAGAAACGAAACATCCACTGACCACCGATGTCTTCAGCTACGAGCCAACCGTTGTCTTTGGCGACGACAGCCACTCGCGTACCTTTTACCGTACCAATGACTTTCTTGCTCGTTACTTCAACTAAAGTGCCGACATCAGTTCGCACAACTCCACACGGCCAGACGGACAGAATCGTTTCGCCTGCTAGACGAAGTAATTCTTCATACACCAAACCACCAGTGGTGGTGGTAACAGTGCGCAGCACCCGTCCGATAGTGGTGGTTGCTTTACCGGTCTGCAGCGGAGAGGGTGGAATGCTCCGTTCACCGAGTGTGAACGTTGCTTGATACCAATCCAGCAGTGGTCCAGGAATGTTCGAGAAGTCACGAACGGCTTTGTTCAGGCGAACGTCCGGCAAGAATACCGAAGCGTTGTCTTTCATGCGTCGTTCTAATTCACCTGGTTTGTAGCCGTCGAGTTTACCTTTGTACGGATGGATACCCGTGTAGAGCAAAAAGGAAACGACACCCCACGCAAACCAATCAGAACTTTCTGCAATCGGCCCGTGCCAATCACGAATCGACGGCATAATGACCGAAGCTTTGAACTGGTCAATCTGCCACGAATCGACGTCGATGATGTGGGGTTTAGGCTGGCGGATGTCGGAGACATCCGCCAGCCAGTTGAGTTCGTTTCCATCCACCATCAGTGCTTGTGCTTGGTGTGTGTGAGTCACTACTTCGTGCATCACTCCCGTCAGCGTAGTCACCGAGTCAGTGTCGAAACCGCTTTGGTTCCGCCAGTCATTGGTGAAGAGTCTGGGGTAAGGTTCACCTGAAACGTACGGCATGTGATACCCAAGTACTTTCCCAGCACCGTCAGTCACGATTCCTTGTGGAACCACAATCGATGGGTGGGAGAGTCGACTCCGGAGCAGGCGAATCTTTTCCGGGAGCCGACTGTGGACCAATTTCTGTTGGTCAAGCGCAAGCTTAATGATGTGATTTCCGTTGCAGTAAATCGCACCTTCGCCTCCTTGGGTCAGATAGTCGTTTTGCCGAACAGTGAGGGTGCCAACACCCTCGAGTTCGAGCTTGGTTGGTTTTTGTATGAGTGACATAACACCCTCCTGTATTTAAGTTTCAGAACCATGGTCGAGATGAATGACCGCCATGGCGATGTCATCAATTGGTCCTCGACCAGTTTTCTTTGCTTCTGCGAGAAAACGATTCATCCGCCGAGTAGCGAATTGTCCACTGGTGCTTTTGAACGACATCAGCGCCGATACGACTTCGAACTCGTCTAAACCATCGACCTGTTCGACTCCATCCGAGAAAATGCCAACTGCTTTGATTCGACCACGGAAGTCTTCTGCGGCCGAAGGTGAAAACTGGAGTTCCATTCCGCGCATGCCATCTGTGGTGGTGATTTCTGCGTCGAAGTGTTTGTCCAGGTCTGGTTTTGCATTGAAGACTAAGTCGGTGGTCATGGTGAGTGCTTGCTCTTTCGATTGAGCTTCTTTGTATCGTTGGTCTTCACCAGCAAGTCGATAGGCTGGGTAGTATGGCATATTGCCGTCCCAGCCGAAGCGATAAAGTTGCAAGCCAGTTTCATACTGAAGTGCAACAATCCCATCACCTGTGGTGTGGACATGGAGTTTGTCTTTGTGCCACAGTGCGAACAGGTTGGTTGCTAACATATCGCGATGTTCAAGTCCGAGTGTATTTCGAAACGTTTCAGCATACGTGTCGCGAGCGACGCCGAATGATGTTTCAGATTCGTTCTCTTTTAGCGCGCGTTCAGTAGCAAGGGTAAGAAGTCTTGCTCCAATGTCAGTTTTGCCTCCAGAAGAACACCCGTCAGACACAATTGCGTATCCAGCGCCGTTCACAAGTCTTCCTGACAAAGCGTAGTCTTGGCAGGGTTTTCCATTGCGAAGGTGTTGTTCTCCGATGTGGAAGCTGTGGTCGGTTCTGAGTTCCATTACGTTTCTCCTTTCAAGAGATGTCTGTGGGAATAAAAAAGGGCGACGACTGAGTCGTCGCCCTAGGCGTTCCCACTTGGGAAGAAAGATCAGATGGTGGCCGAGATTTGTTGGCTCGGTCCACCGGTACCCAGCGCCTGGCTGGTAGAAGAAATCGACTGTGAGACAAACTCAGCCAGTTTGGCCAGTTTACCCTTGGTTGCTTCGCCGGCCCAGATGAACTGGTTCATTCCAGTCTCGGTCTGAAAGCTCTGCAGAGCGCCGTTGGCACTGCCAGAGCCGGTACCGATACCGATGAGAATCGACAAGTGCGATTCCATGATTTCGCCAGTGATGGATTTCTGAAGTTCATCCTTCACCATCTTCGGCGTGGCAATCGAATGAGTGTTTTCACCGTCGGTAATCACGAAGGTGATTCCGTTGACGGCGAAGTCCAGATCGACCAGACTTTGGGCATAGGTGTTCATTGCACCCACCCCCGAGTACACCGCATCATAGAGTGGAGTACCGCCTCCGCCACGTAGCTTCGGGTAGTTGGCGATATCGATTTCCGACAAAGCCTTGAACCCATGAATCTCGTCGATTCCGCCCCGGTATTGACTACCGAAACGAAGAACACGAATCAGTAGGTTCTGCGAGTACGGCGAGCTGTTGCAGGCTCCGACAGCTGCCTTGAGCATGTCTTCGATTTGTGTTTCATAGCCGCTGATTGAGCCGGTCTCATCAAGAGCGATGGTGACCAGAGTATATTCAGAAGCTTCGAGTCCGTCGATGATAGTGCCGGAGAAGCCGAAGCCACTGCCGATTTCAAAGTCGTTCATGTCTGACATGATGTATTCCTTTTCTGTGTCAGAAGGTTAGGTGGGCGCTTGAGTGCGCCCACCAGCAGGAGTTCAAGCGAGGAAATCAACCGATGTGGTCAATTCCATCCCGCGCGCTGACATGTCCGCGAGGAATGCATCAGCCATAGCAGGGAAGTCAACCAAGACGTTTCCGTTCCCGTCGAGTACTGCGCCCACCGGCGACATGCAGTCGGTCAGAAGTTTGAACTTCTTCACGTGCTCATCGCCGATATTGTCGGCCACCTGTTCGATGGTCGCTTTCACGCAGTGGCTGGAAGCTTCGCCGGCGACCACAATCACGTCGGCTTCTTGCAACATGGCAAGGAAGCGTCCGTTGAGTTGGGTCGAAGGGTCTTTCGGGTTGGGAACTTCTGCCATCAGGGCGCCGTAGTGCTCAGTGAGCACGTTGGTGCCTTTGGTGACGTAGTCGATGTTCCGTACCCGCGCCGCCGACCAGCGGTCGAGCGAAGCGGCCAGATCAGACTGGACGTTGTGTCCCCAGCTGCCAATCAGACAGTGGGGCGGCCAGATCATCAGGTTGTACTTGCCATCGGCCTCGAGCTGTTTGGTGTAGTTGATCACATATGCCCGCATATCCGGAATGCCTTTGGCATTCGGCAAACGCGGAGTCCAGGTACCATCTTCGATCGAGGCAGCTGAAATCATCGTTGTCAGCGGAGCAGGCGCGTTGCCGTCAACATCTCGCCAGAACGCTGGGTGCGCGATGTCGACCAGTTGGTGCGAATCGAGCGTGACGTGAATCTTCTGTAGCTTCTGGCCGACACGGTCAACCATTGTTGCCAGACGTTTCATGTCATCCATCGCACCAGAGACCGGCAAAGTTGCGCCCGGTTGGTCCATGAAGTCGTTCTGCGGGTCAATGACCAAGAGTTGGATGTTCATAGTTTTCTCCTCAGTTAAGACAGAGTTCTATCTGTCGGGTGAAGCAGGGGAGTGATATCCTCTGCAGTTTTCAAAGAACAATCCTCATCCTTCTGATGAGGTGGAGCGCCCCGAAGGGTTTCCCTCCAAGCGCGCCAGCTCATAAGAAGATTAATAAAGTGTATTTACTACACTAAGTAAAGAGGGAATCAGTCCGCACGATGTGCGGTATTTCCTCTTCTTTTACTAATCTAGCAAAGTCCTTACTTAGTGTCAAGTATACACGTAGTAAAAAAGAATGCAAGCAGATTCGGATTCGGTACTGCCTGAGAATAATAGTGAATGTGGTGTAGTAAAAATATGTGCCTTTTTTACCTTTACAGCCCGAAAATATGGGTCCATACTAATTTTAATGAACTTATTTACTGAATATGCTGAGTATTTAAAAGACAATCCTCAAGGCTATTGGTTTAAAAGCAAGCTGTACGGTATCGGCTGGATTCCAGCTCGTAGAGAAGGGTGGGCTGTCTTAGCGGTGTATCTGCTCTTTGTGCTTGGTCTCGCTACGCTTGCTCCAAAGGTTGTGAGTGAAGCGCAAGCTATCACTCATGTTATTGCACCAATTTTCGGTGCAACAATATTGTTTTTGGTAATTACCTGGAAAACTGGAGAGCCTTTGCGGTGGCATTGGGGTAAAAAGCATGGAGAATAATTTAGACGCTCACTTTGTATATATATTGAAGTGTTCAGATGGAACATTTTACACTGGTTATGCGCGCGATGTGCAAAAGAGAGTGATTGAGCACAATGGTGATGCAAAAATCGCTGGTGCCAAATATACGCGACCCCGCCGACCGGTGAAGCTCGTTTATAGTGAGGAATTCAGCTCTCGCTCTGAAGCTATGCAACGTGAGTACGCTATCAAGCAACTGTCGCGAGTACAAAAAGAGCGATTGATTTCGTAAAAGTCTAGTGTTCTTTCGAGTAAGAACAGTATAATGTTTCTGTATGAATCAAACTGTCTCATCAAATCGAAAGTGGTCTTATCAGTCTGGGTGGCTCGACGGTAAGCATTACGACTCAATCTTTATTTTCGGGGTCGCTCTTATTGCCCTGGCTTCTGGTTTAATTGTCTTGGTTAAGCCAGAACTTTTTTATCCGGTTTTGCTCGCGGACTTGTGGTTGCTTGGATATCATCACGTGATTGCTACGTTTACAAAATTAGCGGGTACCAAAGAAGATAGAGAGGAAAATAGCTTCTTAATTTATTGGCTTCCGTTCATTGTTTTAGCAGCGGTCTTTGGGATGTATCTCGGTTTGGGTATTTGGTCGATTGTAACAGTCTATTTCTTTTGGCAGTGGTTTCACTACACGAGGCAGGCTTACGGCATTAGTGTTTTTTACCGCCGAAAAGTTGCTATTCCCTTTGAGCAACCGTACTGGCTTACTCAGCTCCTGATTTGGGCAGTGCCAGTTTGGGGTTTGTTGCATCGGTGCATGCAAGGGTGGGATGATTTTTTAGGGTTGCCTTTGTATGTTCCTCCTGTGCCTGAACGACTGGTCTTTTTAGCGGGTCTGGTGGCCGCCGGAACAGTGCTGTGGTGGTTGTATACCTGTTTTAAAAATTTTAGAGCTGGGACACTGTCTTTGGCTCACACCTATTTCATCGGCTCTCACTTACTTATTTTCTCTGTGGGATACGTATTTATTAGTGAGATAAACATTGGCTGGTTGGTTGCAAATGTTTGGCACAATGCCCAGTATATTTTGTTTGTCTGGCTTTACAATACAAATCGCTTCAAGAAAGATACGCTGGCTGATATCACGCAAGTTCCACTCATGAGTTGGTTGTCGCAACGGAAACCAATCCGAGTGCTGGCATACTTTGTCTTTACTCTGATTCTCACCACGATTTTTTACCAGTCATTGGCTGAAGGCTTCCAAATGATTGCGGGAGCAAATCTCGTTCTCCTTTCGACGTTGTATATTATTGGGTACCAAACGGTAAATTTTCATCACTATGTTGTCGATGGTCTCATCTGGAAAGCACGACAGAAGAAACAAAAAGAGGTGATGCAACTCCATTAGGAATATGAAACTGACACGAAACGTTACGCGGTATATCCACCTTATCCTTGATGAACTACTGCCACCCCTCGTTCGAGATTCTCGTGTCCTGATGGGCATACTCATGAAGCTGTCTCTCAAAGGAAAGTCAGTATACTTCTTAGATTTTAAAGAAAAGGCTCGCGTGCTATCAAATGATGAATTTCAGACCTACTACAAAGAAACGTACGGAATCTTAAAGAGAGAAACAGACCTGAATAGAGGATGTGTGCAAAAAATACTGCAATTAGTTTCAGATACAACGGTGCTTGAAGTTGGGTGTGGAAATGGTTTTCTGGTAGAAAAGTTAGCGTCTAATAAAAATACGGTAACTGGGTATGACATCAATCTTTCCGATATGCAGAAACAAGGAACGAGTCCGGTGACGTACGTTGAAGGGTTTGTAGAGCGGTTACCGTTTGCAGAGAATGCGTACGACACCGTGGTGTGTACTCATACTTTAGAGCATGTACAAAATTTGCCACAAGCAATTCAACAACTCAGAAGGGTTGCAGGAAAACGTATGATAATTGTCGTCCCTTGCCAGCGACCGTACCGCTATACGTTTGATTTACACATTCACTTTTTTCCGTACGCTATTAATATCTATCACTCCTTCTTGCCTCCAAAAGAGGCACAGGTGACTCTAGAAAAAATTCAGGGTGATTGGATGTATATTGAAGAGTATGGTTCGTAGTTGGCTAGAAAAGAATTGGCACTACTTGTTGGTAACTTTTGTTTCCACGGCTCTCCTGATATCTCTTTTTGATGTTTCATGGTGGGCAAAAGACGAAGGTGTCTTTGCTCACCTGGCGGAGCGGGTGCTGGCTGGGGAAGTGATTGGAGTTGATGTGCTTGATTTTCACGGTGGGTACCACTCGTTGCTAAACGCTCTGATGTTTCATTGGTTTGGTGTTGATTTAGTCGTCTTAAGGTACCCGTTGATTCTCTTAGGAATCATTCAGGCTGTGCTAGTGACCTATCTGCTAAGAGAGTGTTCTAAAAAAGTCGCTATCATGGGTGGTGTAACAAGTGTGATCGTAGGGTTCTTGCAATTTCCAAATCCTTCTCCCAATTGGTATGCGCTGTTCTTTGCTGTTGCTGTAGTTGCGATCTTGATGAGTAAAAAACGTTCAATATATCACCTGCTTAGTATCGGATTATTGATGGGATTGTGTTTCATGTTTCGACATCCCAGTGCAATCTTTTTATCTTTTGGGGTCGCAACTTTTTTGGTGCATGAATCACGTGGAGTACTCGAAACATTTTATAATCGCTGGCTTTCTATTGGTCTATTGTTAAGTATGGCAGTGGCAGTGGTTCTGTACAGCACTTTGGTGTTTGAGCCACTGGCCTTTGTTTTGTTTGGAATGCCACCTTTAGTCTTGCTTGCATCTCTGCTACGATATAGAGCGTTTGATTTTCAAAAATGGTTTTATCAGCTGATATATATTGGCAGCGGTGCGCTTGTAGCCGTTGTTCCGATGGTGGTATATCAGTTTCTGTATGGAAACGTAGGTGTATGGTTTCATACTGCATTTTTGTCTGGGAACTCTATCGTTGAAAAAGAATTTTTTCACAACACAACATACATAAACTCTTTGTATATATACACCGTCCACGCCCTAGCTAAAGGTTCTACAGCGTTAGCGTTTCTAGAAATTGGATACTGGATACTAATATTAATCACTCCGCTCATTGCGTGTGTTTTGTTACTTTGGAACATACAGCGTGATAAAAATATACCAGCAGTTGCTATCGTTACTCCTTTCTACGGGCTGGTCTCATTTTATTTTCAGATTCCGTTTTACTTCTTTATAAGTTTTATTTTGTATGTAGTAGCTATTTTTGTGCTATTACCAAAAACAAAAACTCTACAGCAGGTAGCTTTCTCAACTCTCGTGTTTGTTAGTGTTTGGTGTTTGGTGAGTTTGACGCCTGGTTTTCAGGCACTGGTGCAACCGCAGGTATACACCGAGTCCACGTTTGGAAAATCAAGCATTCGCCTTGAGGTGCAGGAGATAGGTTTGTATGAAGAATATATCTCCTACGTGCATGCTCATACAACGGATGATGATTTAATTTATGCGTTTCCGTTTGACCCCGAAATGTATTTTTTGACTGACAGAAAAAATCCTTTTCCTCATATTGGAAGTAGTTTTGCTGTTAACTCAGAAGAATCATTCGAACAATTTTTAATTGAATTTAATTCTGTGTCACCCAAAATGGTGATCTTCAACCAGCAGCATATGTATGAAAGTATTTATGACGAGAAGCTATTTTCTTACCTTCAGGAATCAAAGAAATATGAGCAGACAGAAATTATCGGGGAATATCTTTTCTTTGTGCGAGTCACAGCAATCGAGCTATAGTGGCGGATTGTACCGTACATTCCTAGAAGACACGGTTCATTCCAATCCAATTTTGTTACTGATGATATATTTTGGCCTACCTTTAATCTCAGTATAAATGTGCGACAAGTAGAAGCCGATTACTCCTAACCCCATCATAAGCGTGGAACCAATTACGAGTATGAGAATGATGATAGTTGTGAATCCTGCTGGCGCATTTCCCAGCCACCATTGATACAGTGTATAGAATATAAAGCCGGCTGAGCCGAGTGAAAAAAGTGTTCCAATAAAAGTGATGATTTGTAGTGGGAGTGCGCTAAAGGAACTGATTGCGTTCAGTGCTGTAATAGTACGAGAGAGGGGGTTCCATTTTGTGTGCCCTAGCCGTCTTTTTTTAACTGTAAAAGTGATTGTTTCTTGTTTAAATCCAAGCCAAGGTATGAGTCCTCGAAAAAACAGTTCTTTTTCCTCTAGCTGTACATACGCATCCATGGTGGTGCGGTTAATGAGTTTGAAGTCAGACGCACCTTTGAGGGGAATGGCGGTCCATTTTTCATACATAAGGTAAAAAAGCGAAACAAGGGGCGATGCGCCACTGCTTTCATTCCGGCGGTTTGATTTTTGGGCGTGCACGATGTCACAATTGGTTGATTGCCACTTTGCAATCATCTCAGGAATGTATTCAGGTGGATGCTGAAGATCAGCGTCCATGATGATTGCGGCAGATGTTGTGCAGTGTTCAATTCCGGCAAATAGCGCGTGCTCCTTTCCGAAGTTTCGGGAAAACCGTAAGGCTTTTACTGATGAGTGTTTCTTACTCAGCCTCTGTAATATATTCCAGCTCCCATCAGTTGAACCATCATCAATAAAAATATACTCAAAAGAAAAAGGTAATTGTTCTAGTTCAGAAAAGGTCAGAGGAATATTTTCTGCTTCGTTGAATAGGGGAATGATAATTGAAATGGAAGGCATAGAATTTCAGTATAAAGCAGTTTCTTTACGTAGATTTACAACTCATCTATCTGTAATGATTCATTCAAGATAGGTTGGTCAATGAGGCTATTTACAACGGTTGCAATAGCGCCACCAAACAGAGCTACGAGCACCGTGGCGCCAATGACCGTTCCTAGTCCATAGATGACTCCTCTGGCGAGGGTGTACTTTAGTGAGTTTTGGCGAATAATGTGCGACTCTAATTCCTCTAGTACAGTAATAAGGCGTGCTCGCTGGTCATCAGGAATAGATAACTCTGGTTCTTTTTCCATATTTTATTAGTGTATCATTAGTCAATAATTATTCGACATGGAACCTAAATTACAACAGCAAATCGACGAACTGGAAATCAAGGTCGCGGAAATTCATACTTCAGTGAAAAAAACCGAGCGGTACATGAAGTGGACATTTTGGGGAACGGTCGCATTAGTGGTGGTGCCGATGATAATTGCTGTGATTATTCTTCCGATTGTGCTCAAAAGCTATCTCTCGATGTTTGAAGGGGTTTTGTAATTTACAAACTGGGCGGGTAGTTTAAGTAGTGGTTTTCCGTTTGCTATTTTAACAACTGACTCTACTCAAAAAAACATGTTGGTATATAATTACTGCACATGAGCGCCCAAGGGCCAAGGAATACATCTAGGTACTCCCCACACTACAGGTCATCATGCATTCGTTAGTAGATACATGCATATTATATGGCAAAAGGAATGGATAAGAAAAAAGAAGTAAAGAAACCAAAGAAAGATAAACCAAAGAAATAGTTCAAAAAAGGCCGGCGCTCAGCGCCGGTCTTTTCGTTTACGCTTCTGCTTTCCAGCGTTTAAGTATTTTTGATAATCCAAGCGAGATGATAAATACACCTACGGATATTGCAATAAATGTTGCATCTATCACATCTGTGGTGAAGCCGTTTTCTTTGAAGGCAGTTATGTCCAATGAAGCCCCAATGGAGACAAATGTGGCAATTCCTAGCAGTGTTCCTATAAGTGTTGCAAACAAAAATGAAACATACGGAAGTTTTAGAATACCAGCAGCGTAACTGACTCCGTCAAACGGTAGGAAAATCAGTCGGGTAGTGAGCACTGCTTCAAAAGGATTTTTTTGCAAAGCTTGCACCCATTTTCCAATCCCAGTGTCTTCCAGTTTCAAATCCTTCCCAAAGAATCGTCCGACTGCAAACGCTAGTGAGGCAGAGAGGTTGGCTGCGATAATGGTATACAGGATTCCGCTCCATAACCCAAAGAACACTCCCGACAGAATCGTGAGAGCAGTTCCAGGAAAGAAAGTTAAGGGTCGAATAGTATAGACCAAAATATACAGTAGTGGTCCCCAAGCGGTCATGGAAACGAAATCAAAAATCGTAAGTGCAGTTTCTGTCACTGTCATGTTGTGTGATTGCTGGTATTCGTACAAAAACCAAAGCCCGGTTACCCAGACGAGCCCGAGAAGAATTTTAATCAAACTTCGTTTTATGGAATCGAACACATCAGTTTTTATATTTGCCAGTTGGCGCCCGACAAATTGGTCAGCGGCCTTTTTTATAATGAGTGAATAAGTTGGGTATGCGTAGATGAGTTTTTGCAATTTCCACAGAGAAATATTTTGATCAATGGCTAAGGTGAACACGGTAAGTATTTCACCAGCAGTTGGTCCAACAATGTGAGCTCCTAATACCGAACCGTTTATCCTTCGCGCAATAACCACCAGTAGCCCATCGGTTGTGCCGTCGGTTTTTGCTCTGTCATTTTGTGAGAAGGGAACTTCAATCCGCATCAGTCTTCCTTCTGAATATTTGCCCACTGCTTCAGGCCAGGACATTCCAACTTGAGCAACTTCCGGGGTAGTATAGGTAACCTTCGGTACCGCTTTTCGTTTGTTTACTCGAAGCAACCCTTTGCTCGCAACACGGGCTACAATTTGTCGGGCAATGTCGTCTGCCATGTGAGTAAACTTGAGTCTTTGTGCAACATCGCCAACCGCGTATACATATTTATTTGAAGTACGGTGCTGACTGTCGACCAGTACACAATTTTTATCAAATGCTATTCTGGCCTTCTCCAATCCATCGGGAATATTTGGTACTCTACCAATTGCAATCAGAACTTTATCAAAGATAATTCGTTCTTCAGCAATTATGTCTTGTCCGTTTTTGATATCAAAAATTGCTGTCTTGTTCTCAACTCGGTTGATAAAGGCATTGAGATGCACGGTGACTCCAAGTTGGTCGAAAGCCCGCTTTAGGATAGGGCGAATTGATTCATCTTCTAAGCGAGCGAAGTCAGAGTCAATTGTCGCAATGGTTACTTGGCTCCCAAGCATGGCAAACGCTTGCCCCATCTCCATACCGATTGGTCCGGCACCAATGATGAGGGTTTTTGCTGGAGTGTGTTCTAGCTCAAAAACATTTTGGTTGGTGAGGATATCTGTTTCTTCCAAACCAGGAACTGTCATCATGCGCGGGGAAGAGCCAGTGGCGATAACTGCTGTCTTATAGTTGTATACGGTTTCACCAACCTTGATGGAACATTTAGTGTGAAAAATTGCCTCCCCTGCCACCACGTCAATACCCATCTTTTCAAACGTTTCGGGGGTTTCCTCATTGAGGATATGTTGTACTGTATCGCGCACGTAGGTAAATGCGTTGTGGCGGTACGTTTCATTCTGGGGTGTTTCACCAGAGAGACGTTTCGTGGAATAGTATTCCCGGGCGTGGTGTAGTAAGGCTTTGCTTGGAATACAACCAGAGTTGGTGCACTCTCCACCCATGTGTTCTTTTTCTACTAGCAAAACCTTCTTGCCTATTTTAGAAAACCCCACTGCACTGGTGAGTCCTCCTGAGCCTGCGCCTATCACTACTACATCATATGTATTCTGTTTCATATCTAATATTTATTACTCGCGTACGTATGAGCGATAAGTTTCGTAATAACCATAATCACGAGTACTAATACTATCTCTTGGTGTACCATTCCCTCAGTAAGGGCTTGGTACATCATAAACATCACCAGCAGTGTCATGCCAACTAAACAGGAAACCCTATCAGCAAAAGCTCGAATTCCGATATCTCTTTCGTCTTTCACTTTTTCTGTTAAGACAAAAAAGCCATAAGCAGACGTGGCTAGGAGTAGTCCGCCAATAAATAACCAAGTTGCGTTACTTGGATACCAGTACATAAACGGGTCAATAAAAGCCAGGGCCAGGAGGGAGACAGCTATCGGTAGCAGGGTGTACTTGTACATAGGTATAAATATTTTAGTTGGTTAGTATAAATAATTTCTCTACTTCTGTGTGAAAGGCTTCAGCGATTTTAATCGCGAGCGCTACAGAAGGTACATAGTTGCCTTTCTCAATGGCGATGATGGTTTGTCTGGTAACAGCAACCATGTCAGCCAGCTCAGCTTGAGTAAGCTCATGATGTTTTCTAAATTCTTGTACGTTGTTTTTTAAATTTGTTTTCATTTATTAAATAGAAATACGTGCCGCACTTTCGCCATGCTGAATGGCGAAGCTAAACCACATTTCAAAGTAGAAAGGGTACTCCTGGCCCCTGCTATCAGCAATAGTCAGTTCGTTTATCTCATTTACTGAAAAGGTAAAAGTCTCTTCAGCGATAGATTCAATTACTATACCTTTCTCGCGCAGGGCTGACCAAGGGATAGCAATCGGTGTTCCTTCGTTCGTTCTGAATACAACCACAATTTCTTTTGGGGGGAGCGTCTCATCTAGAGTACTTGGTTGAAATGCAAATGTGTTATTTGTTTCATAGCCTGCATAGGGGTTTCTCTTGTAGTCACGACCGTGGCCAGTGTTTTCACTGAGGATGAGTGCTTGAGGGTAGATATTTCTTATGTCACCCATTGTGAGTAATTGCATCGGGTGTAAAAATAAGGTGTATTCATGTAATGAGCCAGCCAAGGTTTCACCAGTACTCTGTTGCCACAAACTTTCAGTTTCACGGTCGAACATAATCATATTGCTCTCCAAGAGAGAGCCACTTACTCCAAAAGTGAGTTCATTCCCGTATGCATCTTCTCGCCTAAAGGTAATAGCGCTTCCGCACAGCGGACAAAAAGTAATGCTGACTGGTACTCCGTCAACCGTGTCATTTACAATCTCATGCCAAGTCAAAATGTTGTATGGGTACACTTTTACGGTATCTCCGTCATTGAGCACAATCGCTTGTACCGCATCGGAATAGTTGACTTGATTCAGCTGAATAAATTTTGGGTTATCAAGAGCGGGAATACCATCTCTAGTCGGCCCGCCTGAAAGCGCCAGGCTTATATCTGGGTTGGCATTTGTCCAAGGAGTGTTTGGGAATAGTTTCACTAAGTGACTTGGTATACTGGCTACTTGTTCTTGGTTGGTGTGTTGGTTTAAAGTCTTTTGGTTATCTGAAACTGATTCCTCTACGTCTACTTGGTCGAGGAGTCTACTTTCAAATTGAGTAATATCGAAGTAGCCAGTGTCTAAAACCCATGTTTCTAATTTTTTATCTAAGCCAGTGATGATAAAAACACCAACCACAATAAAGAGTCCGCCAATGATTTTTTTGAATGTACTACCGCCAGTGGCTGCTACTTGTAGCTTGTCGGTGAACTTCTGGCCCAGGATGGCAATGAAAACCAAAACCATCACTAGACCAGCAAGATACACCAGCAGGTAACCGGTACCCACCCAGAAACTCGCGGGAAGAACGGTGGCGAGGATAACGAAGTATGTTGGACTGCAAGTCGAGAAGACCGGCCCGAGCGCGGCTCCAACCAGTGCATCGCCCCAGGCACTTTTCTTTTGGAAGCCAGTTCCCATGAGTTTGTTGGCTTCTCGGCTCCCTTTGGAAACAAACCGGAGTTGCTCCCAAAGTGCAGGAAAGAGCAGTATCAAACCAAAACCAACGAGGATTCCTCCAGACACGTACGACCACACATACGGTGGAATAGCGATGAATGCGGTCGTGGCTTTCAGTAGGTACGTGAAGACTAAGATAGAGACTGCTAGCGAACCAATCACAATATACGGAGTGGCTTTGCTTCTAGCGCCGACGCTACTGCCAACTACTACCGGGAGTAGTGGCAGGATACAAGGAGCTAGGACGGTTAGAACCCCCGCAATAAATGAGACTAATAATAATGTCATGTTAGATACTAGCTACCAAATCACCCAGAGTGTTCCCTCCAGACCACTTCTTAATCATTTCACCGTTATTATCGATGAGAACATGAGTGTGTTGGGTGGTGACGCCATATTGCTGTCGCAAGGCCACGTTTGAATCGTAGTCAACTTTATAGATTTCGGTTCCTGCTGGAATACTTGAAAGATTTTCAGTAATGTTTTTATCTAGTGTGCGACAGCTTGGGCACCAGGTTGCACTAAATGTCAGGAGAATATTTTCTGCTTCAGAATTTGCCACTGCCTCAGGCGAGTACGCTACATATGCGCCAACGCCGGCCTGTGCGGTTGGTTCATCCTTCATCATTTCGTCCGACATTTCTTCATCCTTCATCATCTCTTCTCCTTCTTCCTTCACTGCATCCGCCATTTCTCCCTCAACCTCATCAACCATCATCCCGTCAGTTGCTTCCATAGAGTCTTCCACCAGTGCGTCGTCGTTTGTGCCAGTCACTGCTTCAGGAGTGTCTCTGCTCTGACTCAACGAAAAGCCAATTACTATAGCGATAGTCAATCCAATAATAATAAGTACTTTTGTTTGCGTTTCCATAATGAGTTTTAGTATTTGAAATAAATTTTTATTACTTGGTACGTAACTGGATTGTTACATGTAATGTCAAGTATACTTTACATACGAAAAGCCACAAAATTTATTTCAGCCAAATGTTTTAAAAAAAGAACCCCCGCTCGTGAAAGCGGGGGTAGGTGACCAAAGGTCAGGAGGTTCAGTTGGTTTCGTGTTTGGCGGTGCCGAGAACAATTCCACATGCCTCAGGATTTGCTGTGCGGAAACTGTCTGCTCCGCACTGTGCCTCAAGTGCTGCGTGCAGTACTTTATAGTCACCTTTCAGAAAGGTGAGTTTCTCCTCGATGGCGTAGTAGTCGCCCTGAAGCTCAAGGTGCTCGTCGACAGGGACGACTGCGCCATTCGCGAGTTGCAGTGCCTGCAGTTCGCTCCGGAGCGTCTCTTCGACTTTCACCATCTCCAGAGCAGCAATGGCTGCCTTGGAACGCAACATGTTGTTACGTTGGACGTACAGGTACGCCACCGAATACTCGGCGGAGTTTGCCATTTCCGCGACGAACCTCTCATCATAGAAGCGGACAGATGATTCTTCAATGCTGGCTCCGAGCTCCTCTTCGAGCTGAGCCAGAGCTGCATCGATGTCGAAGTCGGTCGGGTCTTTTTCGACGGCAAGGCTGGCGATGCCAGTCTCTTCGTCGATGACGACCTGCGCCATCGGGTGGACTGTTGACAGCACCAGAATGAATGCTGCCAGCAGCATGACTGGCAGCCACTTGCTTTCAATCGAGAACAGTGAGCCGAAGCTGATTGTCAGACTGCGGGTGTTGTTTTGAATACGCATTTTAATCTCCTTGCGTTGGGGTTGTGGGCAGGTGAGCGGAATGCTCACCTGAAACTGACTGTATATATAATAGCACAAAATATACAAAAGTCAATAAAAATCCCCCGCTGTCAAAAGCGGGGGATTCGTGAGTCAGTGACGATTCATTTCTCCGATGAGATAGAGCATCACATGCCCGACCAGTCTGTCTTGGGAGTCTGTTCCAGCAGAGAGGTATTTTTCAACCTCTATCGCCGAAAGTTGTTTCAGCCAGTGGTTTTTCACAGCACACGGGTCCTCAATCGGCTGAATAGAGCAAGTTGTTTTTTGTACCTCGTATCGAGCGTGCTCTGTCCATTCTTCAAAATCACTCACGTTCTCAAAATGGCTCATGCCGGTATACCCGCCGTAACCCGTGAAAAAATGAGCGACGTATCCTTCAGCGGAAACTGAAGGAGAAGTAAGGAGGAGTGTGATGGAAAAAACAAAAGCGCGGATCATGGGTGTATCTCCAAAAGGTAAGTTTCTTTCCTTTTTATAATATAACATATAAATATGTAAAAGTCAATAAATACCCGGCATTTGCGGTTGCTGTTTTACTATAGATACCGTATAGTATCGCCAACTTGCCCTCGGGCAATTTTCTATTGCGACGCACATTTCTTGAGGCGCACTAGGGAGAAAAGGTTTATACATATATAAGTAAAAGAATTAATATTTATGGCACGAGCATTTCCACTGGAAAAACTACGTAACTTCGGAATTGTTGCGCACGTTGACGCCGGTAAAACAACAACCTCTGAACGAATCCTGTTCTACACAGGAATGAGTCACAAAATTGGTGAAGTGCACGATGGTGCTACGGTTACCGACTGGATGGAGCAAGAACGAGAGCGTGGTATCACCATTACTGCAGCGGCTATTTCTTGTAACTGGACCAAGACCCTCGTAGAAGACCGAACCTCAAAAGACCTGAAGTATACTTTTAACATCATCGATACACCGGGACACATCGACTTTACTGCAGAAGTAAAGCGTTCAATGCGTGTACTCGACGGAGCGGTAGTGGTGTTCGACGGCGCGGCTGGAGTAGAGCCACAAACGGAAACAAACTGGGGTTATGCTGACGAAGCACAGGTGCCACGAATTTGTTTCGTAAACAAAATGGACAAACTGGGAGCTGACTTTGACTCTTCAGTAAAATCTATTGAAGACCGACTTTCTAAAAAAGCCTGCCGAATTCAAATCCCAATGGGAGCTGAAAACAACATGCGAGGAGTAGTAGACCTCATCACTATGAAGTCGTACACCTTTGCTGGAGAAATGGGAACACTCGTGACCGAAGAAGAAATTCCAGCAGAATTCCTCGAAGAGGCAACGAAGCGCCGAGCTGAACTCATCGAGCGAGTGGTAGAACACGATGACGCTTTGATGGAAGCTTTCCTTGAAGGAAAAGAACCTACCAATGAAGACCTCAAGAAAACACTCCGAAAGGCAGTATTGCCAAACGAGATTTTCCCAATCATGACGGGAACTGCGTTGCAAAACATTGGAGTACAACTCGTACTTGATGCGGT
>CAYGOP010000016.1:0-19794 GCA_964351645.1 uncultured Candidatus Saccharibacteria bacterium
GAGTGGCACTTATCATTCAAGCAGTGACGGACAACAACAATCGGACAGCTCCAGAAATTCGTCATGTCTTCTCAAAAGCTGGTTTAGAACTCGGAGTTCCTGGTTCTGCCATGTGGGCATTTACCAAAACCGCAGACGGCTATACTCCAAACACTCCAATGGAACTCGATGAAGCAACTGGTGAAAAACTCGCTGAATTTATTGAAAAACTAGAAGACCAAGACGATGTGACAAACGTCTATTCAACAGCAGACTCACCGGAAGAATAAGATATGAGAGTTATCAGCGTAGACCCGGGATACGATAGGCTTGGAGTAGCGGTTATAGAATACATTGATGGAAAAGAACATCTGGTTCACTCTTGCTGTGTCCAAACAGAACGCTCGCAATCTTTACTAGAGAGACTTCAGAGTATGGGAGCTCAGTTTGAGACTATTCTGAACACCTACTCACCCGATACACTCGCAATCGAAACTATATTTTTTAACAACAACCAAAAAACTGCCATCGGAGTTGCTCAAGCCAGAGGTATTATCATTTACCTCGCTCAGACAGCAGGATGTAAAGTGTTTGAGTTTGGTCCGCAGGAAGTAAAGGTAGCAGTAACTGGTTACGGCAAAAGCGATAAATCAGCAGTTATTGAAATGGTACACCGGTTGGTTCCAGAAACCCCAGAGAATGCTCTTGACGACGAGTACGATGCGATTGCTATTGGTATAACCTGCCTTGCACATTACGGTCGAACACAGTAAACTCACTCGCTAATGCACCCTGCAATATTGCAACGGTCGCGAAGGTTTGATACAAAAAGAATGTAATATTGATGAGTACTTATGATGTATTTTTTCACGGACGAAAATGAGGATGAGGTGGAGGATGAGGAAATGGGTGATGATGATTCTTCACTTGATGACGACCTGCTTGATGAAGTGACCGGAGCTGATGATGCTGAGGAGGACGAAGTGGAGGGATTTGGATTAGTAGAGGATGACGAGGATGATGATGAAGATGACGAGGATGATGATGAAGATGACGAGGGAGACGCTGAACTAGAAGACGATGCCGAGGATGTAGATTACGATACTTTCGACGACATAGACGAGATGTAAATAAAAAAAGCGCCAGTTGGCGCTTTTTTTATTTAAGCCTCACTACCCTTAATTGCTTTTTTCCTCTTTTCAATAAAAGAAAACCTTGTGAAAAATCTGCCTCAGACAAGATATATTCTAAAGAAGTAATTTTTTCACCGTTCAGTGTAATTGCACCACTTTCAATAAAGGTTCGTGCTTCCCTCTTACTCTTCGCTAATTCATTCTCAATCACCACATCAACAATGTTAGTACCAATACTTGATTCACTGGATGGTGCATTTTTAAACAACAACTCTTTCTCAACTTCACTAAAAATAGTTACCGAGCCTTCGTCAGAAAATAATATATCTGACACATTCCTCGAAGCTATTGAGTTTTCTTCTCCATGCACAATTTTAGTTACTTCATATGCGAGGGTTTTTTGAGCTTTTCTTTCTCCTGGATTTACTTCAAATTGATGCTTGAGTTCTTCAATTTCTGCGAGTGAAAGGAATGTAAATAATTTTAGATAATCAATTACGCTTTCGTCACTTACGTTTAACCAAAATTGATAAAACTGATACGGGGATGTCTGTTCAGCATCAAGCCAAATTGCATTCCCTTCACTTTTTCCAAATTTCTTTCCGGTTGCTTTATCAATAACCAGAGGAATTGTAATAGCATACACCTCAGCCTGTTCTTTTCGGCGAATTAGGTCTACTCCTCCAACTATATTGCCCCACTGATCAGAACCTCCAATTTGGACGGTACAATTTTTTTCTCTATATAATTGAAGATAATCAAAACTTTGTAATAACGGGTAGGCAAATTCTGTGTACGATAACCCAGTATCACCTTGCAAACGAGTAGCAATTGCGTCTTTTTTAATAAGCTCATTTACGGTGAAGTGTTTACCAATATCGCGTAGGAAATCTACTAACTTAAGTGAACCAAGCCATTCATGATTATTTACAAACTCAATTTCTCCCGGAACATCAGCAAAGAAAGCTTCTGCTTGCGCTCGAATCTTAGATACATTTTTTTCAATATCTTCAATGGTTTTTAGTTGTCGTTCCGAGTCTGGCTTTGGATCCCCAATCATCCCGGTTCCCCCACCAACTAAAAAGAGCACTTTATGTCCCGCACTCACTAAATGACGCAATAACATCCAATTTACAAAATTCCCAGCATGAGCTGAGTCTGCGGTTGGGTCAATTCCGTGATATATGGTACGCTTCTCCCCGTCTACAATTTCTGCTAATGTTGGGGCTGAAAACTGGTGTATAAAACCACGTAATTCTAATTCTTCAGACAGATGCATATTGAAACAACTTTAGCACATATTCGTATTAAATTGTCTAGACAACTCATGCTAGTATTGGCCATATAGGCACTCATATTATGAAAATAAAGTCATGGTTTAAAAAGAACTGGAAAGAAATCATCATAGATGTGCTGATTTTTGGTTTTGCTGCCACAATTATCTTGATTGCGGGTGTTTTACTTTGGGTTTCAAGCCTAGAAATTCCTGATTTATCAGCTTTTGAAGAGCGTCGAGTACTCCAATCAACCAAAATTTATGACCGCACTGGTGAGGTTGTTTTATATGATTTAAACCAGGATGTGCGCCGAACCAGTATCCCGTTTGAAAATATGTCTCGACATATTAAGAATGCTACCGTCGCGATTGAAGATGACCAATTTTATAACCATATCGGAATTGATATTCGAGCTATCATCCGAGCAGCTGTTTCAAACTTCTCAGAAGGTGATTTATTGGGAGGACAAGGTGGTTCAACAATTACCCAACAGGTTATCAAAAACTCTGTTCTTGATAGAGATAAAAAACTGAGTCGAAAAGTAAAAGAAGCAATTTTATCAATAAAAATTGAACGGATTTTAAGTAAGGAAGAAATTTTAGGTATCTATTTAAATGAATCTCCTTACGGCGGAACCATTTATGGGATTGAGGAAGCATCCCGAGCGTTCTTTAATAAATCAGCTTCTGAGCTCACTCTCGGTCAAGCGGCGTATTTAGCTGCTATTCCTCAAGCCCCAACGTATTTTTCTCCATACGGAAACAATCGTGATGCCCTTGATAGACGACAAAAACTTGTGCTTGATAGAATGCGGCTAAATGGCTTTATTACGGTTGAAGAATATGAGCAAGCCCTGGTTGAAGAAGTCACTTTTGAACCACAAGCAGTCACCGGTATCAAAGCTCCCCACTTTGTGATGTATATTGTTGAACAACTAGCTGAAAAGTACGGTGAAGAAGCAATGGCGGAACAAGGGATGCGAGTTATTACAACACTTGATTGGGAACTCCAAAAAGAAGCAGAACGAATTGTTGCTCAAAAAGCTGCTTCAAACACCGTAAAATTTAATGCTTCAAACGCTGGAATGGTTGCAACTGACCCAAAAACGGGAGACATTCTAGTCATGGTTGGTTCACGTGATTACTTTGACACAGAAATTGACGGAAACTTTAATGTGACTCTAGCTGAGAGACAGCCAGGTTCTTCTATTAAACCGTTTGTATATGCAACAGCATTTCAAAAAGGATATTTACCAGCCACTGTACTCTTTGATGTTCCTACTCAATTCTCAAGTGCGTGTGAGCCCTGGAACACTACTTCAAACGATGGGTGTTATGCGCCAAACAACTACAACTTCAAGTTTGTTGGGCCAATTAGTATGAGAAATGCTCTCGCTCAGTCTCTAAACATTCCAGCAGTAAAAACACTATATTTAGCTGGCTTGAAAGATACTTTAAAGTTTGCAAATGATATGGGTCTTAAAACCCTCGATGACCCAGAACGCTATGGTCTTACGCTCGTACTCGGTGGAGGTGAAGTTCGTTTACTCGATATGACCCACGCCTATGGTGTATTTGCCAACGGTGGAATTAAAGCTGAACCAAGAAGTATCCTTCGAGTAGAAGATTCACAAAAAAATATTATTGAAGAAATTGAAGTAAAAAATAATCGTATACTTGATGCAAACGTAGCGTATATGATTAGTGATGTGTTATCAGACAACGTGGCCAGAACACCGCTCTGGGGTTCTTGGTCAATTGTAAACTTCGGAGACAGAGATGTAGCTCTTAAGTCTGGTAGTACAAACAATCTGCGTGATGCCTGGATTATGGGATATGCACCTAATATCGCAGTTGGAGCCTGGGTGGGAAATAATAATAATGATGAAATGGGTGGAGGGTTATCTGGTTTAATTACCACCCCAATGTGGCGAGAGTTTATGGATATCGCTTTAGCAAAATTACCGAATGAAGATTTTCCTCAGCCAGAAATTAATACCGCTGGAGTAAAACCAATCATCCGAGGTGAATATATTGACACCTCCCTACTCCTTCAAGCAATGCAAGGTTCTTCAGACGAAGATGGTAATGAGGTGGAAAATAAAATTGATATTAGTACGGTGTATAACAATATTCACTCAATTCTACACTTTGTTGATAGAACAAACCCAATGGGTGGCTACCCTGCTAACCCTGCGAACGATTCACAATACAGAAACTGGGAGTATGGAGTACAAAAATGGAATGAAGAAACATTTGGATTACTCTTAAACCAAAACAATGAGGTAGATGAGAATGAGCCAATTCCAATAGAAGAGGATTAATATCTAGTATCTGTTTTATAAAATAGTCTGGGGTGAATTATCTTTCCCTAGGCTATTTTTTAAATGATTGAGTATCTCTTGCTTCTTAAAAAGTATTTCCGTCTTTAAAATACTTGATACCCGTAAACTTATTGTTCGGGTACTTACGGTATATGAAACTTGTTTTTTTTCTAATCGAAAACCAGTGATGGAATGAATTACTTCAATCACTTCTTTTTCAACACTTCCTTGAGGAGCTTTAAAATGAGTACGATATCTTTCAAACAAGTCCCCAATTGCCTTCATTGAAGATGGTGGCTTGTAATCATCCATACTACTTATTCATTGGCATCACGAGATAACGTAAACTCTTATCACTGACTCCTTCCATAATCATCGCTCGGCCAATTCCAGCAAAACTCATTTTAATAGAATCATCATGGATATGAGATAAAGGATCCATAATATACTGCTGATTAAAGTTAAGTGTTAGTTCCTCCCCTTCTACTTGAGCTTTTACAGTATCAGTTGTATGTCCCACTTCGTTATTTTGTGATGAGATAGTGAGATTTTTATTTGTAATCAATAAAGATACTTGGCGAAACTTATTTAAGAAAGTGTTCGTCTTTTTAAATGAACGTAAAATATCATCTTTTAACACAGTTACGTGAGATACAAATTCTTTGGGAATAATTTGCACATAATCAGGAAAGTTTCCAGTCACTAAGCGAGTACTCACATATACCCCACCAGGAAAACGGAGTGCACACTGATTGTCATTCACAATAAAAACCGGGTCTTCATTCACAATATCGGTAATACGAGCCAACTCGATCGCATTCTTACTTGGAATCATTAATGACTGCTCTAATACAAGACCTTTTTGAGGAATTGTTTTCTCCATTAAACGGAAAGAGTCAGTTGCAACAAAAGTAAGTGAATGTTCTTTCTTCTGTTGGATGTACACACTTCCTAATTCAGGCTTAATTGACGTCACAGAGGCCGCAAACGCCACAGACTTGATTCCATACGCAAATGTCTTTCCATGTAGTTTAAGCTCCTCTCCTTGAAGCTGATGAAGATTTGGAAACTCATCAACCGCAAACGTTTTAATTGAAGTGTTTGTAGTCTCAGTTTCTAACTGCAACACTAAATCTTCAGTTCGCAGAGTTATATCTTTCTGAGAAATAAACTGAATACTTTGTAAGAAAATATGAGCCGGGACAGCCACCACTCCTTCTTCTTCAATTTGACCATCAAGGGCAACTTCTAAACTAATTTCTAAATTAGTTGCTTGGAGAGTAATTACTGAATTCTTTGCTTCAATTCTCACACATTGTAAAACAGGAAGAGTTACATGTTTTGTACTTATTCGTCCTACAAGCTCTAAAGCTTGAGTTAATTGTTGGTGTGGAATAGTTATCTCCATATTTTTTATTGTAATCTATTTTACTCTTTATTATTAGTCCTGTGGAAGTGTGCAAAACTTGAATGTATGGTCTGTTTTAAAGGTTTTTATTGGTGACTTATCCTTTTTGTGTTGGGTATAGTACCTCCACGCCTGAGGATTAGGTGTGGATTAAATATAACTGATTTATAGAAAAGTGTATAAGTCCCTTATTTTTACCTAGTTTTACCCAGCTGAATGAAAATTGTTATACCCCCTTTCCACAGCTGTTTGTAAAGAAGTTCACATCTTACCAACATTTACAAATCCGAAACTCTTTAAAATAAAATCCCCAATTGGGGATTTTATTTGAGTAGTAAACGGACTTGTGTTATTTCTTCTTCCAGTTCTCCGTTGGTTTTTAGTTCGTTTTTTATTTTTTCACAGGAGTGAATAACTGTAGTATGGTCTCTTCCTCCTAATTTCTTTCCAATTGCTGGATACGACACCTGGAAATCTTCACGCAAGATATACATGATGATTTGTCTTGGTTTTACTACTTCCTTCCGGCGAGTCTTTTCATAAATACTTGCTTGGTCAATGTCATAGTAGCGAGCGACTTTATCTACGACATCAGTAATAGCTAGTGATTTTCGTGGTCGAGAACTATTTTTGATAATAGTTCGTACCTCATCAATAGTAAGCGTACGTCCTAATAGTTGAGACTGGCACATAATGGTGTTTAAAGCCCCTTCAAGCTCGCGGACGTTTCCTTCGATACTTTGAGCCAAATGTTCCACTACATCATCTGAGAGGGTAATACTATTTTGAGCTGATTTAGCTCGCAAAATAGCTGCTCTTGATTCTAGGTCTGGGGCTGGAAGATCAACAATCATTCCTTGTGAGAACCTTGATTGGAGTCGTTCCTCCATGCCATTCAAAAGAGCTGGGTGAATATCACTTGAGAAGACAATTTGTTTATTGTTGTCATGTAGAGCATTAAACAAGTGAAAGAGTTCTTCTTGAGTTTTTTCTTTTGTAGCAAGAAATTGCACGTCATCCATGATAAGAACATCGTATTGTCGATACTTATCTTTAAAGTTATTAGCACTTCCGCTTTGGAGTGAGTTAAAGTAATCAACCGCAAACCGCTCACTGGTGACATAGAAAACTTTCTTTCCGGTCTTTTTGATTTGATTCCCTACCGCTTGGATAAGGTGAGTTTTACCATGACCAGTCTTTCCATAAATAAAGAGTGGGTTATACGTAATACCCGGTTTTTCGCTCACGGTTTTTGCTGCAGCGTGTGCTAAAGCGTTGTATGGTCCAACCACAAATGTTTCAAAAGAATATTTTGGGTTTAGATTATCGCTTTTATTGATGTAATAGTCTTCTAAAGGAAGAGAAGCATTTACAGTTTGGTTTTTAGTTGATTCTTGTTTCCGTTCGTTTCTTTGAGCAACGGTATATTCAACACTTCTGACATGAGGAGTTAAATCTCGGAGGGTTTTAAGAATCATAGTTTGGAACTTGTCTTGCAACCAATCTTTTACAAAGATGCTCGGCACCCCTACCGTGGCGGTACCATCCTCAAGAGAAACGATGTGGGTATCCCGGAACCAAGTTTTGAAATTAGCAGTGGTAATTGAGAGTTCAATCTTTACCAAGGCATCATCCCATAATTGTTTTACATCAACTTGTTCAGTTTGGACGATACTGTTTGGGCTAGAAGATTGAGAAATTGGGTTCATAAGAGTAGAAAAAATCTATCAGTAATTTGCATTATACCTGTGTGAAAAAAACTGTAAATCTTTTTAAAAAAATGTATGAATTTAGAAACAGATTTTTTGATTCGAAAAGCGCAACTGTGGAAAAACTGTGCATAACAAATTTTAGGGGGTTCGCGGCATAAATGACTTGATAAAATAGATTATTCCTGTATAGTACTCCGGTAATAAATCTTAGGTATGCCAAAACGAACGTATCAACCAAAAAAGCGCAAACGAGCAACCACTCACGGTTTTCTCGTGCGTAGCGCAACTACAGCTGGGAGAAAGATTCTCCAGGCTCGTCGCCGAAAAGGCCGAGCACAGCTCACAGTGAAAAAAGCTCAGTAATATGAGCTTTTTTTATTATTTTCCCTTGGTAAGATAAAGTATGTTAAAGAAGCAGAGTCGTTTATCTAAAACTGAATTTGATACTTATTTTGCAACTGGAAAACGGTTTCATTTTGCACACCTCACCATCATTTTCTCCCCCCTCCCCTCCCTACGAGGGTCAGTTATGGTAGGAAAAAAGGTATCTAAAAGTGCTATCAGAAGAAATACGTTTCGACGCAGAATATACGCTCGGTTAAGATTGCTGGCTTCTGAAAAAGATTTAAAAGGAGTGTTTATTATTATTATGAAACCGTCTTATAATTCTCTCTCACGGACAGCAGCAGATGAGTTCTTCACTGAGTCAATTGTTGCAGTGCAAGAAAAGACGTAGAATAGAAAAACGTTAACTTATATATTATGTGGAGCTTCATTTGGCATACGTTCTTTTTTGACCCAGTCTATAACTCGCTGGTCTTTTTTATTGATATAGTCCCTGGGGGTGATGTGGGGGTGGCAATTATTTTGACAGTCTTATTGGTAAAAACTATTCTCTTACCCGTTTCAATTAAGGCGGCTAAGACTCAGAAAATAATGAAGGAAATTGAGCCAAAACTCAAAGAACTTAAAGAAACTCATAAAGAAGATAGTCAGGCGCGAGCACAAGCCATGATGGCGGTGTATAGAGATGCTGGGATGAACCCATTTGCTAGTATTTTTCTTGTTTTCCTACAAATTCCAATTATTATTGCGCTTTACTTCTCAGTGTCTAGTGGTGGTGGTATTGCATTACCAGCTATCAATACCGAGTTTCTATACTCATTTGTGGCCGAACCGGTCATTATCACTATGAACTTCCTAGGAATGATTGATATTACAACTAAAAGTGTCTGGTTGGCGATTGCGGCCGGTATCTCTCAGTACTTTCAGGTTGTGGTGACGATGCCAAAACTCCCTCCAAAAGAAGAAGGTGCGGAACCAAACATGAAAGATGACTTCATGCGCAATATGCAGGTGCAGATGAAGTATGTGATGCCAGTAATTATTGGTGTGGTTGCGTACACTATCTCAGCTGCTATTGCACTCTACTTCTTAGTCAGTAGTTTAACTTCAATCGCCCAAGAATATTACGTACGGAAGCATCGGTAATTCCCTTCCTTACTTGCAAGGTATAACAAAAAACTGGCCAGAGTGGCCAGTTTTTAACTTTATGTTAGGTAGTTATGGTTGTAGACAAGATGCTGTGTTGGTATCTCTATTAATATCTACGTAGAGGCCAACATCAGTAGTATTTAACCCTTGTGCTCGGGCCATGGTGTCACACAGGCCAATGAACTGATCGATTTGAGATTGAGACATAATAATATTCTGCGGTTCGGTTCCACCGACTGTGTATCCCGGATTTGGAACAAACATATCCGCTGCAAAAAATACGCCAGAAGCCCCGTTGTCAGCTTGAATAGTAGCTAGTGCCCCGGCATTAGTAATTTCAAACGGAGCTACATAATAAGCATATTGGTTCATAAAGTATGTAACGTCACTAGCAGATAAAGGGTTTGGTCCGGTCGTAAGGTCTGCTGTCATTCTACTTACTACACCAGCATTTGGTGCGTCATTACAGCGCATCTGGTTTGTACCTGGATCACGCACGTACGTTTCTGGGGCAACACAGTCGGCACGAAACCGATTTGCTTGACCAACAGGAGCATCAAGAGGAATCCAATCATATCCTGCGGCACGATTGGGTATGTATGGGTCCATTGGTATAACAGCAACTACTGGTGGTCTTGCCGGAGCACTTTGAGTCGGAATAGACAAATCTACGCTATTAATATTCGGATTAATAATCTCAATCACTAACACTGCAGAGAGAACTACCAACAATCCAACCACTGCTCCTTGAATATCTTTCTTCGCCTCCCCTTTTGAAGTAACAATATCAGTCATCATCCACTTCACCCCGGCAATTACAATCTTAATCACCGCGAGTAAAGCTGCTACGGTAATAGTGATGGCGTAGATGGTTTCGACATATGAATCAAAACTAGGTGTGCCTGTTCCTAATCCAGGTAGCCCTACGAGCGGTAAATACCCTTGAGCAAACAGCAAAGAAGGACTAAGGAGAATGATGGCTGATAGAAGAATGAGGGAAAATTTTTTCATACCGAATTAATTATTAGTAAGTAAGAAAGCGGGGGTGATTTCGTACATCCACAAAATTTGATCATTTCGATTAGTGAAATATACGTTTGCATCCTGTGCTCCCAGGGAGAGATTTACGATATCTAGGTTTTGCCCAGACTCATTTTGTGTATCAACTAGACGAATAGAGCGTCCTACGTCGTTTAAAAATTGGTACAAAGTATCGCTGTAGGTAACACCCCCGCTATACCAACTGTCAGGCATTTGGTTATTGTAATCAGTTGCTGTATTTGCACAAACAGCCATACTGGTAACCACTGAACTAAATGTACATTTTTCAGGAATTTGAACGAACTGATTACTGGTAGTATTTTCATCCTCTTTCATGTATGAAAATGAACGATACTCATCAGCAGTTTGCTTTGAGTAGAAGATATAATCGTTATTACCTGTCGCTGATAGACCGTAACCGTCTATAGGCAGTCTGCTTAATGCTCCGTTTTTAATCTCATACAAGAATCCTTCAAGTCGACTGGTTGCTTTTGGGTAAACATAGTGTGAGTCTGACGCTTCTTTTCCCCAGACAATAGTGGCGTCTCTAAATGGTACTGTGAAAAGGATGTCTTTTGCTAGAGTGGTTGGGTTGAAGACTTTTCCGATGACACTATTGTTGGTCTGTACAGCGTAGAGGAATCTTCCTGAAGGAGTACCAGTAAAGCTGATAATTTTTTCATCGATAGTAGACGTGATGAGTTCAGTTGAATCTGAACTAAGTTCTCCAACAGTAAAATTCACTTTGTTCCCAAAACCAGTTTGAATCATGACAAACTCACCATTACCAGCAAAGGACGCAACCTGACTGGAGGGTAGAGTTGTCGCGGAAACTCTTTGTTCTTCCCCAGTTTCTAAATCAATAGAGAATATGTGACCAACACCAGCCTCAACATATAAAACTTTTTTTGGAATATTTCCCTCACTCACTTCCCCGTATCCTGCAATCGGCTTGGTAGTAAGTTGTTTGAGTCTTTTTGGTGCAGCCACATTAACAATTGGTTCAGATGAAACGGTATCTGTGTCACCTCCTGGCACATAACTTGGATCAGTAGTATTTCCAAAATTAAAGTCAGCAAATCCATCATTCATATTTTCAGGTGTTCCAAAGAACAGCACATACACCCAAACACACAGTAGGATAAGTATTACAATTGCACCAATGATGATAAAGAGAGGTCGTTTCATACTTAAAATCTTATTTGAATACCATCCTCCACTCCTTGCAGAACCTGGGTTCTGTCACGGACGTGAAAATCAAGACTGGATACTCCAGCAATACCAAGTTGCTGAAGAGTTACTTCATAAGGATTGTTACCGGTGACTCCAGCATCAACGTTATTAATCTTCCATTCAGCCACATCAGGATTGTTGTAGACTCGTGTATCAAGGAAATATGGCTCAGCCCTGAGGGTAGTGCTGTTCCCTGTTAGTGTATATTGCCCGTTAATAGCTCGAGTATTCACACCATATAATGAATTAATTTCATGGAAGCGCAACTCGGGTTTCACTGACGGAATAAACACTGCACGTCTGGCCAGTACCCGACCGTTTGGTTCAGTCACTGTCACTGACAAAATTGATTCATTTCCCATTGGAGTTTCAAATGACATTTGGTTTTGTCCACGAATCGGACCACCCTCGAGTACCATTCGGTTCAAGCGCCAGGTGTAGACTAAGTCGCTGCGGAATCGTCCGTCATTTACAAGAGCAGTAACATTCACAAGACTTTGGATACTTGGTAGAGAGCGACCAAGGTAGAAATCAGGTACGCGAGTTTGTGGCTCTACAATCAGGTCGAGGTATACTGGCCGAATAGTATTTCGTAGCACCTCTCTACCTCCAGCCGGTTTTGTTAAAACAGCTTCGATGACGTCAGCAGTCCCGAGTTCTCCAGCGGTTACTTTCACTTCTCGTTTATTTTCCGCTTCAGGAATAACTTGTCCATTGAATACCCAGGTAATAGTTGAACCGTATACTCCTCCTCGGTAGTCGTTTATAGTAACAGTCACCTCTTCTCCTGGTCGAGGGAACTCTGGTTGAACTTCTAATAAGAGCTCAGGGTTAGTAAGAGCTTGTACATCAAGTTGGGCGCTGACAGGTTGGGTACTGATTCCAAATAGTACACAAATAGCGATAAGAAATATCCTCATGCTTCTAATAATAACAGATAGAATAACTCAAACAGTGGTTTTCCAGAGAGAGATGTGAGTTCAGAGAAGAACTGGTGAGTTGACAAGGTAGTATTAGTAACACATAAAAATTGTCTTTTTTATAAAAGGTGTTATAAATAAATTAGCGGTGGAGATTTTATTTTCACCACAGTTCATCTACAACCGAGCAATCACGCTCATTTTCAATCAGAAAAGGAGGGTCCACATGATGGCCCGTAACACACTGGCCGTTGTAGCGGCCCTCACCTCCCTTGCCTTCGCGGCACCGGCTTTTGCTGAAGACGTCAACATCCGTTCGATGGATGAAGCGTGTCGGACTGACCCGACGTTGGCAGGACACTGCCACATCATCCCTGCAAGTTATGCAGAAAGCATGACACTTTGGGAGATTTCCCAAGAGTTTGCAGCACCTTTTGGTGGCAATCCAGAGCGAGTCATGGCTAGACTCATTGCCTACAATCAGTGGAGTGGCGCTACTCGCGACACCGTGATTCCAGCAGGAGTTGCCTTCCGAGCAGCGTGAATTTCAATAGCGGCAGAATCAGTTGATTCTGCCGCTATTATGGTTTCTACACATTAAGACATCAAGATAGTGCTTTATCTACTTTGGATTCTTTAGTACCATGAGAGTCCAGATGGCAAACCAAGGAAAAATATTTATGAAAGGTATTGCATAAGCAATGAGTGCTAAAAGAAAAGTCATTGATTTACCGCCTGCGCCGTTGCCAAACACAGGATTATTTCCCGATGCTTTGTATATAAATACAGCAGTAAAGAGCGTAAGCCAGCCAATTATCATGACGATTAGATGAGTCATTAAAAATAGCCCCCCGATAATATTTGGGTCTATATCAAAAAAGTCTAAGAACTGCTCCACAACCCATTTAAATGCACTCAAAATTACCCCAGCAACTGTTCTGGCCGCGTTTACAATTGCTGAACTTTCTTGGCGAAATGCAACTTCTGCTGTCCATAAACTATAAAGTGCCTGTTGCATTCCCATAAAAACTAGAGAAAAGACAGCCACGGGAACCTGAAACCAAAACCAAACGTAAAAAGCCCAAGACCAGATTGCATACGTAGTCCGAGCACCTTTAGCGGTATTTTTTACTGAGGAGGCAGTTACAATTAACTGTTGTGCTTTACCTGGGATGTATTTTCTACGTCTCTTGAGTTTTTGGGAGTAGGCTAGCCCTCGACCGGGTTCCCGGCTTTGAGTATTTTGTAGAACCGAGCCATTTAGTTCGTCTGGGCTTTGACGTCCAGAGTACTGACTAAGCTCTGATTCTTTTTGTGGTACACCGCGCTCCACAACCGTACTGGCCTGGATATTTCCTCCTGCCACCGTTCTTCCACCTCGGCGCACCGTTGGGTCGTTTTTATATTCAACGTTTACGTTCCGGACTGGAGAAATACCACCAGTTGAAGGCTGAAGACCGCTTTGTCCGTATGAGTCATTGAATTGCTCATTGATTGGTGCTTGATAAAAAGCCTTCATAGTCCTTTTAGTATACTACACGCGTGCTGCCTGTAGTTCTTCTCGCGCTTTTTGGATTTGGAGAAGTTGAGATGGGTCTGAGGTAATAATTTGGTCTTCAGTGTAAGAAGCAATGATTTTAATGGCGACGTGTTTGAGTCCAGCAAAGAAGATTCCCTCCCCTACACTTGATTCAAGCAGCAAGAACTTTTCCTCGTCTGTGAGATTGAAGGTTTTTTGAATGTTATCAATCGCAGTTGGTGATTGTTTCATCAATAACTGAATGGAAGAGTTAGTAATCATCGGTACACCATATGGTGAGCGCAAGAAGTCGTCCACGTCTTGGGTAATAGTCGCGATGCCAAGGTAATATTTTCGTCCTCGTTTTGCTAGTGAGAATAAGAAAGAGGCAGTGTCTTCACTTTTCATCATCCACCAAGCCTCGTCAATCACCATCAGTCGTTTTGCCATTCGGCGTCGGACAGAACCCCAGATAAAGTTGGTGATGATATACATCGCAATGGTCTTGAGTTCGTCTTCCATGTCTCGCAGTGAGAACACCACAAACTTTTGGTTGATGTCGACATTGGTTGGTTCATTCATGAAGCCAGACCAGGTACCAGCAGTGTATTTTTGCAGTCGAGTAATAAGCGACGCACTGCCGTCCATTCCAGCTAAGACCATCTCGAAGTCTGAGAGGAGTGGTGGTTCTTGGTCGGCAAAGTTCGTGTCGCCAGTAATATCTTTCAAAGCGTAGGTCTCTTGAATAGCGATATCAATCAAGGTTTCTTCCTCGGCGGTAAGTCCACCAAGCATGAGACGGAACAAGCCAACCAATTCAATGACGTGCGTACGGAGTACGTCACGTGGGTCCTCGTCCTGCGCTGGTGCCGGTAAATCGAACGGATTTACGTGGTGATTTGAAGAGAGGGAAATATTAAAGAATCGTCCGCCGGTTGCTTCAGCTAAGTATTCATATTCTCGTTCAGGGTCGAGTACAATCACCTCGGTTCCAAACATCAGTGAACGAAGAATTTCTAATTTTAGTCCATATGACTTCCCTGCTCCTGAGGTTGCAAACGTCACTGAATTGTAGTTGGTTAGGCTGTATCTATCAAACAAGACTAGTGAAGAATTGTGACGGTTGATGCCGTAAAGAATTCCTGTGTCGGCGGTGAGGTCAAAGGAGGTAAAAGGAAAGAAGCTTGAAAGTGGAGAGGAATTAAACTTGCTGTGTACCAAAAGTGCATCATTCGAGAGCGGTAAAATACTCTTGAATCCTTGTTCTTGTTCAAATAAAGCCGGCTTCATAGCGATGAGGCGAGAATCGAGAATACCTCGAATATCATTTTCGGCTTTGTTAATTTCCGTGTCGTCCTTGCCGTAAATCGAAAGATAAAAGCCAACATTGAAAAGTTTCTCCTCAGCTTGCTGGAGTTTGTCACGCAGTTCTTCGAGGTTTCGATAGGCTGCTTCCAGTTGTGGATCTCGTACTTCCCCGCGCTCGGCTTTTACGTTGATTTGACTTTGTACCTCAGCCACTTTCTTCTGGAACTTCTTCAGTGTTTCTGCGGTATCAATGGGATGAATAAAAATTGATACGTCTAGTTCTTGAGATAAGTTTAATACTGGCTCCATCCATCCGTCATTCAAAAAACGTGGGTACGACACAGCGTAATAGACTCGAGCGTTGACGCCGCTGATGTTGATGCCTCGTGGACTGATATTGACTGCTGAAGGAGCAATCACATCGGTCAGTGTCAGAAGCTTGTCAGTCATTCCTGCATCTTTGTTGCCTGAGTTATTTGGTTGTAGAAAGTCGAGAAGAGCCATGTAAAATAATTATTCTGATAACGGAGCTGAGCCGGTTAAGTCTGCTGGGTTGTAGAGGTGGTAGTACAATTCAACCAAGTCGTCTTTCTGCAGTGTGATAGTCCGTACTCCCACTCGAGCTAACCCTTCGGTCACCATACCGACTCGTTGTTCAAGTTGGATGCGATGTTCCTCAAATTGAGTTTTGTTTGGAGCACCGTTGTTGTTTTTTGAGCTACTTGAGAAGAGATTGGTAATGCCTCGGCCAAAGTCTACTTTTGAAGGAGAGTACGGAACAACTACAAAAAAGTTTTTACTCATGACATCAATATCTTCGGTAAAGGTATGAATAAATTCCATGTACTCTTTTAGTTGGATGCGCATTAGTTCGTTGTCTTGCTTTCCTTCTAAGCCTTTGAGTAGTTCAAGATACGGTTCAATATTTAATCTTCTCGATTGTACGTAAATTTGGAGTGTAAAATCAATAGTGTTTAAAAACTGTTGAAACTGAAGGAGTACAGCCTTCTGCTCATCAATTGATTTAAGGGCAAAGTTAATAGATGAGGCTAAGAGAACCATCGTCATTTGACCGTCTTTCTGAATAACAACATTGTCCTGGATATCCCGGATAGAAACGAAGTCTTGTGTTGCTGATTGTGATTTTGCCATAGTGTCTATTCAGATTTTTGTAAAGCTGCTAATTCTAATCTTCGGGCCATGGAAGTAATTCCACCACTCTTCGGTTTTGGTTTTGTTGGTACCGCAATGTCCATATCAGCGAGCGTTTTTGGTATTGCTGATTTGTATACCATGTCTGATTTTTGTTTCCAAAGGTACAATCTTTGTCCAGTAATGTAATTAAAAATCGCTTCTAGGAAGAACGAGAATGGTCGATTATTAATGGGGTAAAAAGAGAGTGCTCCAGCAAGAGCGGCTAGTGGTATTCCAAAAAATACAAAAAAGATAAATGGCAGAGTGAAGAACATCACCGTAGCAAATCCGACTCCCCCACCAAGATACAGAAACTGCCTCCAGGTAAGCGGACCAAAAATCTTATCTTCTATTTCAATAAACTGCGGAACTTCAAAGCGCATACACCACCATTATACATGGTGGTGGTGCGTACTTTTTGAGTTTTCTGCAGAATCCCTAAGAAGGTTCTTTTGGTTGTCGGTCTTTGAGCAGAGTTTCTTGTGAGGAAGAATACATGTTTGCTGCTTGCGCATCTTGGGCCATGGTCTTTACTTTCGGGATAGCCTGAATGGCTGCTTCCGCTTCTTCTATCTCAGAAGCGAGATCCTGTGCGGGTACAGTAGCTTCTGTTTCTGTGATGCTGGTTTGTACAGCGGATGTTTTTTTAGCCTCAATACATTCTTTAACGTCCGCTATAAACTTTAAACTATCAGATACGCCTAATGTCTTTAATTCTGCTGCTGCTTCATCGATAGTTTGGAGCTTTAACAGCATGTAACCTAGTGGTAATAGTGTGTCAGAAGGGTCGACGGCTGAAGTGTTAGTAGAAAGTATTTTCTCAGCACAATCATAAAGCTGCGTCGAATAAATAATCAATCGAGTTGCCTCATCGGTATTGTTGACAGCCAGTGTGAATTCTTCAGAAGATATTATTTTCATAACTTTTTATACTACTGAACCAAACTGTCTACCAGGCACTGTTCTTTTATTCCAGTTTTGCCAGGTGTCAGCGGCATTAGGGGCTGCAGCAGCAGAACCTAGATAAGATCTAATGTTTGAACGTACCTGTGCTATGTGTGAATCAGACGGGTTGTTGAGTAAGAATTCTTCAATAATGCGTGGAGTAAGGTACGGAGCAGATGCAGTTGCAGCCAGTACATCAACAGGCAACTTGCCGGCATTTTGTGGATTCTTAAACAGTCCCCGGCGTTGTCTATCTTGGAATGCAGGGTCACTTCCTCCTGCTGAAGCTGGGTTACCTAAGCTTCCATACCGTGCAATATTAACAAAACCATCATTCCTTTCATCTCGTATTCTCTGCATATTAGTGCTACTTACTCGACCTGAGTCTCTCATCTCGTCAAGTTGAGTATCAGAAAGTCGAGAGGCGATAGTACTGTTTTGTAATAATGCAGGATTCATTCTCTGTAGGCGCTCCTTAGACATAGTCGACACAATACGATTAAGTTGTTCCGTGGCAGTGGTTAGGTTTTCTGTCGAAGCATTTGAGTTTTCTAAGGTTGCATTGATATCAGCAAATGTGCCGGCGTCTCTGTTTTCGACTAGTCCACCCGCTCCATCAAGCTCTTCACTTGTTAGTAAGCCAGATGCACGAAGTGCAGTAACTTGGGCATCACTTAACAGTGAGGCAAACTCAGCACTGAGAACCTCAGCCTTATTGGTTCGTACACGCTCAAGTAGTTCTTCAGGTGTCATGTCTTGTACTTCTGCTTGTTGAACTCTTCGAGCCTCTTGTCTCGCTGATATTTCTGCAGCAGTAGACGTGCTTGTGATTGGTGGAAGTGTATTGTTTCTCAAAGTTTCTTCTCGATTTGCTTCTTCAGTGGCAGCAAGGTTGAGTTTATTTCGATCGGTACGACGGTCTCGCACTTCTTTTCTTGTCATCGAGCCAGCGACAGATACTTTGGTACCCCGCTCCAGTGCCCCACGAATTAGTTTATCTGTGTAGTCGTTTGGTCGTCTTAGTCCTTGTGCTTGTCGTCGAGCATCAAGACGGTTGTAGCGCTTCTGCATGGCTTCAGTAGCTGCGTTCACGCCTTGGGCTCCATAGCCAGCAGTGTTTCGAGCTACAAAGCGACCAGATCCCATAGCGGCATTTTGTACCCCGCGTTGAGCCCGGCCTTGCAGATTCTTCCCTACCCGCATCACTACCCCGGCACCGTCTGCACTCATCTTACTTCCAACCATAACAGACGCAATCATAAACATAGCAACCAAGAAGAAGTTTACAAAAATCTCCCCAACACTATTAAATTGTGCTGGTGAAAGAGTATTCACATTTAAACCTTGTCCTATAGATAGGCCAGAAGAGTTAAATGTTCTCATTACATAGACGGAAAGATAAACCAGTAGTATGTACGCAGGAGCAAAAAACGCTCGGCCAAGGAAACCGCTCCAGTACTTGCTGGTAATACTTTGCATTTGCGGAAACACCCAACCAAGAAACATCAGTGGTGAAAACACCATGTACAGGCACAGTGCTACAAATCGAATCATTATCATGAATGCTCCAGCGGCAAAACAAAATGCTCCGATTAAGAAAATAATTGCTGCTCCAAAGATGTACATATAGCCCCCATTTCCGTTAGCTGTCACTGCTGGAGCTTTGTTTATCCAAGAGTTATCCCAAACAGTTGTCAGTCCGAACATTTGGGCAAAGATTTCCGAGATGCTGCGTCCACCAGAAATACTAGTAACAAATCCGTTTATAAATATTTCGGTAGCTAAGATGTTGCTGAAATCAACAATAAATTTAGTGATAAACAGACTGAAGTTGACCAATAAGGCTGCCATAATAAGATTTACGAGCCAGCGGCGGGTGTTCGAGTCATCACTGTTGAGAATCATTTTGACACCAATCCAGACTAATCCGAAGATGAAGGTAAGGTTGAAGATATCACGAACGATAATCCATGCTTGGTCTACTGCGTTTCCTACCCCAAGATTTAAAAACGTATCACCAAACCCCACGATAAACATTTCAATGGAAGTGTCGAGTAAGACGGCGGCGTACCCAACTAAACTTCCAAATACGTTGTTTACAAACGTCCAGAGAATGTCTTGAATGCTTAAAATAGAGCCACTTTGAGCCGCAGCAAGTGCAGGAACTAACAATAGCGTTAGTGCAAAGGGTGAATAAGTAGCTAGTTTTTTCAAGAAATTCATATTGTGTTTATCGGTTTGGTCTTAGTATTTCGTCCCATCTGTTTCGCGCTTCAATCACGTCTTGGTCTGTGTAGACACTCATGCG
>CAYGOP010000017.1:0-19629 GCA_964351645.1 uncultured Candidatus Saccharibacteria bacterium
CTTTTATTTGCGCCTTTTAATTCTTGCACAACTGACGCTTGGGTAATCGAAATATCATCCAACACCCCCAAGATTCCAATGATGATTCCTCCGAGCAGGAGTCCGGCCAAATCAAGCTCTCCATCGGTAGCAAAATTTAAGTACACTGATGCATCAGAACCAAATCCCGTCAGCTTCATAGCCTCAGAAGACAGATACGCGATGATTCCCGTCACTGTTACAGCGGTAAATGTACCCCCAAACGCAATGAATGTACGTGGATTAAAGCCGTGTGTTCCAAACAATACCAATCCCAATACTGCCCCCGCAATACCCACACTGGCTAATACCGGATTGTATCCAGCCAATAAGGCTGGAACGAGCACTAACACAATCGCTGCGATGGAAACCATCAACGAAGCCAAAGAGCGGATTCCGTGCCAGCCAGCAAATAACACCAATAAACCAATAAAAATCGCAAACACAATTATGAGCACTGGTCGCCGCTCATAGTCGGCAAAAGTAATGATCTCTTCACCGCCCATGGTTACCATCCGAAACACAAAAATCTCGTCCCCCTTCTCCAGAGATACCATATCGTTCTCAAACCGGACCACTTCTCCAGCTCGCTCACCATCATGTAAAATCACCCGTACATCTTGCACTTGTCTGGTCGCATCAGTGCCAGTTATGTCTTGCTCAGAAGCACTCACCACCTCCAACACCTCCGCACTGACTCTTTCGCGAAACTCATTATGGACGGTTTGCGCTGTAGCAATGTTTGCCACGCACAAAAAGCCGAGTATTACACTTTTAAAAAAGAAGCCGTGCCACATAAAATCCAATTCCCGCGCCAATAATCAGCGTAAAAAAGAGTGTTACCAATAAAGCTGTTTGATCCATATGTGTGTAGTATAGCCTCCAAGGCGGAGTTTCCACTCGACTTTTTGCTAAAAAATAGGTATAACTGTAGCCACTTCGGACGGATTTTTAAAAGTTTTAAAAATCCGTCCGGCAGGACATGGCGACTATAGTATAACGGTTAGTGCATCGGTTTGTGGTACCGATAGTTCGGGTTCGATTCCCGGTAGTCGCCCCAAGTGAGAATCAGCTCAGCATATTGAGCATTACGTGTTGCAACGTCTAGGTTATTGTCCAGTTCGAGCCGTTTGAATCTGTCTTCAAGCTCTGGATAGGCTTTTTCTATTGGAACAAACCAATCATTGGGCAAAATAAAGACTTTTTTGTCCTTCATCGTAAAGTTCTGACCAAGTGCGGCAAATATCTCCCTCTTCTGTTGAATCGTGCCTTTCATAAACTCTTTACGTGCATACCTTGCAAAGTTAAATGTTTTTTCAGTAAGCTCTAGCCATTTGGCTGCTCTGTTCTCAGTTGAGCTCAATTGCATCTTAAGTTTGACTAACTTTAATTTAAGATCGTCTCTTTCTTTAATAAATTGTTCGTCATCGATCAGCTCTCGATATCTCATCTGAGTTAAAGTATCCAGTTGTCTTTGTGTGTCGTTATAGGCTTTTTGCTGAGATTCATAAATTTGGGTACGTTCTTTGATTTCCTTATCATTACGCTTATTTATGATTTCAATCGCCCACTCTTGGAACTTGGGCAGAATGGTGTAACGCTCGAGCTCTATATCTACCTGTTCTTCAAACTCTTCGAGAGTTATTGGCTTCTGCTTACAGAGTCTCTTTTTTGTAACCTTATCTTTTTTCTTGTGAGTACAGTGGTAGTAAGCATAAGTCTTTAGCTCATTGGTAGTCTTCACGATTTTTTGCTTCACCGAGCAAGTGCACATAGATTCACACTCCCCGCAGTTAACCAGTCCAGTGAAGGATGATTCGTGGATTTGGTTTCGGGGCTTTCCTTCTCGACCCAGAATGACCTGCGCTTTATCAAACTCATCAATGGTAATCATTGGTTTATGGTTTCCAGGGTACATATTGCCAGACCAGGTAAACATCCCTGCATAAAATTGGTTAGTGAAGATTCTATAGAGTGAACTTAGTCCCACAGGCTTACCTCCAGAACGCTTTGTCTTTGGTGTCCTGAACCCCCATTCGTCATTCGCAATTTTATGTATCTGAGGGACCGTATAGTTGCTTGTCAGAAGCATATTCCACATTTTGCGGACCATATCCCATCTTTCTTCGTCAGGGTAGATTTCGTTAGTTAGTAAATCATTGAAATAACCCATTGGTGCTCTAGAAGGAAGCCAGCCTTTGTCAGCCTTACTCTGCATACCTCGACGACTTACTATCGCTAGATCGCGGATGTACTGATTTGCCATAGCTCCTTCAACACTAAAGAGTAGAACATTGTCTTCTGGCAGATAAGTTCTCTCCATGGTTTGAATTACTTTTATCACTCCCTTCTGCAGCATCCAACCCAATCTCCCTGAGTCAATTGGATTACGTGAAAGTCTGTTGATGTGCCAGCAAAGTATCCCATCTGCCTCACCTGCCTCAATCCGTTCCAACATTTCAGTAAAGACAGGACGAATGTAGGGCATCTTGGATGATTTTGATTCCTGGAAAATTTGAACGATTTTAATACCATGCCGTTCTGCAACTGGTCGGAGGTTGCTTATCTGGTCTTCTATTGATTGAGCTTGTTTATCTGAACTTTCGTCAGAAGACCGTCGTGCGTAAAGAAATAGCCTAGGTTTAGTTTCTTTCATATTTTTGATACTACCCTGATACCTTTGAATATGTAACTGAGTACAAGTTAAATTCTTTTAATGAGGTCTCCTTTCTTCAATGCTCGATGTTTTTCTATCTCTTCAAACTCTGCCTGAGTCATCGGCTTATAGACATTCGACATCAATGTAACCAGCTTGAGTCCCTGCTCAGCTGCCTCTTCTTTTGATATATCAATTCCAAACTCTTCTTTATAGAGTTTTTGGAACTTGATGATGTCTGTGTCAGTAAGCATGTTCTTTGATTAAAAATTTTGTACAGCCCTGCTTTTACCTTTTAGATAATTAGGATATTTAAGAGGGTTTATGTGAGAGAAGACTTGAGGCGATTGAAATTTATTTACCGTAGAAATAAGCGACTCGCCCTTGAAACACCTCCGACCCTCTTCAGATGACAGGGACAGAGCAGTCAACTGTTTTCCCCTGTTTTCGCAAGAAAACCTGAAGTGTTTCTTAATTTTTTTTGATAAAAGAGATTTTTGTTAAACCAGACATCCCTTAACACTGGATCTTCTTCTCTGTTGAATCACAAAAGCGATACGCCGACCTAGAGCTTCGGCGTATCGCTTTTGTGCTCTAGGGGATATGCAGTTGTGTCTAGAGGCTACCAACGAAAAAGCCCTCCGTGATGAGGGCTTGATATAGGACGGAAATAGGATTTAATCTAACTCTAGTTCAAAATCATTATCGTTGAACAGATACCCTTGCTGGTTATCAATAAGGGGGAAATCTTTGGAAGTCTTCTTTTTAAAGATGTCATTGATATCCTTGATAGCAGATGTCACATCTTGTCTATCGAGAATCTTCTTTGATTTTATACTTTTTAAAATCATACCAGCAGATAAGGGCTTCTGTTTAAAATTCTGATATAAAACTGAAACAATTTCCCAGGGCAGACCGTTGATTCGGGGTTTATAAAAAACGTAATGGGATCTCCCAGCTGGATAAAACCCGTACTGCTTGCTGACACGAATTTTCATTTTAGTTGCCGATTTGTCTAAGTTGCCAGCAAACAAATAGATCATCTCTCTCACTGGTAACGAGTAAGCATTGTGTAGGACCTCATCTTTTATATAGGGCTTGCCAGCTGTAAATTGTTGAAACGAGTGAGTCTGTATCTCTGTTAACTCTTTAAAGTCTCTATGTATCTTTGCAGCCTGACTTACCGCCTGAACCAAGACATTTTCATTAAAAGTTGGGCTAACTAGCGAGCTGACTGGAATTTCTTCTAACGCGTTACCGAATCCGTCAGCACCTGAAAAGTTATGTAAACGAATGAAATACTCGTGCATAATCTCCCTGTAAAATGGAGACATCTCAGATATATACTCAGCTAAATCAGTATGAGTCTCTAGGTTCATATCTCTGATTATAACCATTCTTACAAAATTAGCACTGCTTCGAACCAGCTAATTTGCAAAGGTATTTATTACAATCATATATGGACTTTTCAGACATTCAAAATCCCGATTTATGTGGTAAAAGTCTAAAGGCGATATTAGAATAACTATATTTATAAACCCAAAATGTAACTTTTGGGAAAAAGTTTTACCACATCGAAATTACGGAATTATGTATGAAAAGTCACTGGGCTATATGACACTTTTCTACTGATTTTTCATAAATTCAACACTGGCTTTGTCTTCTCGCTTTTCTTCCGCTTTTATCTCAGCAATCTCCTCCTCAGTGAATTCTCCTCGGTCCCATCTAGCCATCTGTTCTTCTACAGTTTCTGCTTTGACCTCGGGTTCACTTACTACCTCAGCAATAGGCTCAGGCTCATCTTTAACCTGTTCTGTATTTTCTGTGGTAGCAGCGGCTGTGGGGACCTCATCCTTTTTGTTGTCTTTTGGAGCGACAATTATCGCTAACACGATAACTACCCCAGTGGTTATTAAAAACACCTTTAACACCTGCTTTACTAACTTCATATTTACGTGGCTTACGTTTTTAAGATTAGCGAGCCAGATACACAAAGCCCGCTACCAGGAGGACCGAAGCCCCTACATGAGTTTCCCCATGCAACGTAAGCCACGCCCTGATAACGGGTTTTCTATGGCTTACGATTTGCGACCATACCGCTGAGCGAGCTCGTCGGGTTAGGTCTTATCTTCAATTGTAACTAGGAATATAACACAAGCAAGTCGTGTCTGCGAGACAATCATTTTTCTCTAGACTTATGCCTCTAATGATATTTTTTTGTATGTAATTGTCACTGGGACTTTTCGGACATTCAAAAACTAGATTTATGTCACAAAAGTCCTAAGTAGGAATTAGAATAACGATGTTTATCAACCTATAATGCAACTTTCTGAAAAAAGTTTTGTGACGTTGAAATTATGGAATTATGTCCGAAAAGTCATGAAGGCAATTTACATTTTTACTTATTTTCTGCAGAAATCGCCTACGTTGTGATTTTATTCAAAGAACCGCCGTATACCCCATATTCCCTACAAAAATGCAGTGAAGCCCACACATGGCTTTCAGTGGGGTAAATTCTCTCTGTAATTGGCTTCAATTTCCCAGGAGTAGCCTTTAATTGGAATGATAACCATTTATTTAGACATATCGGTATAATTCTAGCATTTGCTACAACCTAACTTTCGAACTCCTTTTTTCTAATCATTTCCTCCTCGTCGGCTCTCCTCCTCTCGTTTTCAGCAGATTTGTGAAAGTAGGTACTCATCTCTTTTGCGAACTTACTTACTCTGGCATCTTCATCCTCAATATATTTTTCAAGCTCTACAGCCCTTCTTTCGTGGGCATCTGCAATTCCGTATTCCCCGTTAACAGTACCTGTATTCCACAATGAACTACCTAATTTCTTATGTAGTTCTACATCGTCTGTTAATTTTATAACTTCCAAGACTAAATCTAGGTCAGTGACACCTGTCATGGAGTTTATAATTCTGTAGACCTTGTTTATGTTTTCACTGGAAGGTTCCTCCAAGATTTTAAGCACTACTTGTCTCATCGATTTTCCTCCAACATTTTGTATAAGATGTGAAAAGTCCCAATTAAAAGTTGACCACTCGTCAGACATCTCTTGTGACCACTCTGCCATTTTTGTAACAAAATTTTCATCTGAAGAAAGAGCATTCTTTAGTGTCTCGTAAATCTCAAAAGGAATAGCTCGATACTTTGAGCCTCTATCTCGGGGCTCACCTAGTTTTATTCGCTGATACAACACCTCGTATAGAATTTCATTGTTAGCTTTAGAGAGCCCAACCAACATTTCTTGAACATGCCAACCTAAATCTGGCTCTTCGATAAGCATTCTCTTCAGCAGCGAAACTCCTTCTTCACTCCATTCAACAAGAGCTTCACCTTTCCTCCACGCAAAATGAGGAAGTTGATTCATGTATATGGATCTGAATTCTGGGTTATTTTCTATTTCATAGATAATCAAATCTTCAACTTTGTCCTTAAAGGAATTTAATAAGAACAATAGAGTATTTATGATCGCAAATCTAAGTAAGCGATCATCTTGCTGAACAAATGAGAAATTATCACTAGATTTGACTATCTCATCTAAAATTAAAATGTCACTTTCATTTATATACTCTTCTGGTTTTATATCCCTATTTAGATTCATAGAAAATACTACCGACGAAGCGAGCTCTGCCTTTTCAACCGCGATTATAAAATCGACCACCTCCTGCCATCTTTCAATATCCTTATTTCGTCTAAGTCCACTCAGGTATGCTGAAACGAAGCTCTGGTGACTTAACGACATTTCTTTATTAAGACTTTCGAGCATCATTTTATGGATTAAATCAGGCTTACTAAGAGCAAGATTTTCAATGACATTTTTAAAACCTAAAAACTTCCATTCATCATTTGGATTTTGTTTGTACTGAGTTGCAATTAAATTAAACACATCGAACCAGAACTGATAGTCGACATCAGAAATTTCATCAACAATTGATTTGACGTGTTCAGCCTTCCTTACTCTTGCGACTTCCCAATCTTCATTTGGGTCCCTGTAATCAGATTCATCTCCAACCAATGCATTGTATATAGAAAATACCTTATCTGACCTAATGTCAGTAAAGAGTTGTAGTGTTTTTTCATTCGACAGATTTCCCTGTATGACCCAAATTAAATCACTCTGTATATCCTGTACAAGATGAAGGTCTTCTGAAATAACCCCCTGTTCACTAAATGCCATGGAACGAAATATATCTGAAAGTTTTTCAATATCTTTTTTCACAATTGCTACCAACGCATCATCCGCTAATACACGTTCGGGTAACCGAGATGCTTCTTTAAGCTCCATCACGAGTTTTGTTCTTTGCTCTAGGTTTGTTGAAGAGATGACCCCTTCAATCATCTCTAATACTCTTTCACGCATTTTAGGAAGATTTGGATAATTCGAGTCTACGGTACCATGGCTAAACGAAAGGGTTTTTTCATCTGTCCATTCAGTACCTTCTATCTCTGTACTGAGCACCTCTTTGACCAGAACTAAAAACAAATTGAAATTTCTAACTATAAAGTCCCCAGTTGTATTCTCGAAAAATTCAACGGATATTTCCTGAGGAAGGTAGTTTTTTTGTGCTTTTATAAAACCTAAATTAAACTCTACAAATTTACGAAAGGCTTCATCTATCTCACTGACACTTAGGTTAGTCTCTTCCAGTTCATTCAAGTCAACCAATTTTTGAATGAAAATTTTTGGTTTGAAATATCTTATTTGAGTTAAAAATTCTAATGCTTTTGATTCATACATTTTCTTTTCAAAAACAAGATAATCAAAAATCTCTATGGCTTTATCTGGTACTGCAAACACAAACTGTTCAAGTAATTCTATAGAATCTTGTATTTTTGATTCGTCAGTTTTAATGTCAGTAAAAATTTTATCAGCATAAACAGCCAACTGTTTATTTGCAGTTTCTGTATTCAAGTTCGTTAGTTTTCTTAAAAGATTTTTTTTCATAAGCTAACAAATACTTAGTACACTATCTACGTCAATATCACCCTGGTCAAGCAGTCTGGCTAGGGACACTTTTGCCTCAGTGTTATCCTCAAGATACAAAAGGTTACCAATCTCATTAAGTACGCCTGATTCTTTGAGTGTTTGTATTATCAAAACCTCTTCTTCAGGTGAAATTTTTAAAACAGAGCGAACTCCTTCCCTAACTGAATCGCCTCTTTCATCACTATAAAATTCTGCTAATAAATAAACAAATGCTTGGTAATAAAGAAGATTGTCAACAAGCTTTTCTCCTATAGCCACATACCGAGACCTAACAGAATTATATTCATCGGCAGATGAAACCACTTCGACTGAATCCAACAACTCTTCTTCCATTTTATCTAAAGGAGCAACATCGTTGCCCTTAAGCCAGGGGTAGTAATTGTAAAGTAAGTCAGTATGAGTCTCCACAAGCATTTGGCAGATATCTTCCCAAGCCCAGACAACTACCCTAAACCCCTCAGCATCTGCAATCTCCATGGTTATATTTGCAGCCTCAGTCTGTAATTCTGCGTCTCTTGGAAGAGTGTGAGCTACGACAAAAAGGTCAAGCTTGGGTCTAAAAGTCTTAGCCTTATTGACCTCTGCTCTGAGTTGTTCGGGAGTAAACACACCTCTTTCGATATCTCTACATTTAGACTGAATTCCATATGCTAGCCTGTTTTCAATCAAGGCAAGCACATCAACACCGTGCTGAGCTTGACCACTCCTTCCATATCTTTGAGCATGAGGGTCTCCCCATTCTGTTTTTGCTAACTCCATGCAAAAATCCTCAAAAACTTCATGATTCCCTATTGGATCAATTCTTTCTATTTTGTGTTGTATATCAGACAGCTTCAGTGGCATTGTGTGAAATTATACACTCATCTGTATTTTACGCTCGTGCCATGAATACACCCTCCAACATACCTAATAGGTTGCCATTATGACTCAAAATCATTTAATATCTTCAGGAAGTTTTCCTGTGTCTTTTGTGGAATCTGGGGGTGGTTTAGCAAATCAATCTTTCCTTTCCTTTTGATGATTTCTTTCACTTCTCCAAAGTAAAAACCTTCTACTGAAGCTAGAAATAAGTAGGATGGGTTCCAGCTTGCACTCATTCGCTTAGCAATTCTAAGGACCACACTGTTAGAGAAACTTTTACGGTATTTAACCTCTATCAAATGAACTTCTTTTGTTTTGTTATTGATGACAGCAAAATCTGGAGCTGTTCGAAGAGCTTCAACCATTTCATCATTCTCACCTTTACCTCTCCCCACTAACTCAGGGATAATTTTTTCATAGCCGAACTCCAGAACAGTAAATTGCCCTGTGGACCGAAGCATCTGAGCAAATACTGTCTCTGCTATTTTTCCTTTCACTAGATTACGTGCAAATGACACTTCGTTATTTTTCATATGATTTATTAGATGGTTATTACTTTAGAAAACCAAGCTCAAATACCTGCGGTCGAATTTTCTCAGTCAAAGCCTTATACGTCAGCTCAAACTCTTCAAAAGATACTCCTGGGAGACTTCCAGTCTCGTTACGCTTTTTTAGGGCGTTACGAATTTGATACCATCCGACATCTGGTCGATTAAGCTTGAGTTCTTCCCGAACGGTATATGGGTCGGTATGTTGAAAATAAGCAGACCAAAGCTTACGACCTTCCTCCAGAACTACCGTAGCCTCTTCAGAAAGGTTTTTCCTTTTCAGGTACTGGACCATAAAATCACTTTCGAATCTTTCAGAAGTCCCCACTTCATTCTCTGAGAATGGAATAAAGTGATTTACGATATTCCATTTTTTTCCGTTCCATTCTAAGTCATTTGCACTAGCAGTGAGATTACTACCATTAAACAACATCCAGACTAAACAATCATTTTTAAACTCATCTGTAAGCTCATCATCTGGCTGCAGAAACTGATCTCTATCATTTTGCCAAGTAGGTTTGATAATACGGCGAACTGTAAATACTACTGCTGTTTTCCATAGGTTATCTTCTGTAACAAATAGAGCTCCTGCACTCGCATAACCTGAGGAAAAAAGTGCGGTGGCTGTTGCTGCGTTTTGAAAATCATTACCTTTACACATTAAACTTCCAATCGCTCCATCAGCCCATTTTGTTCCCCTAACATCTTTGGTGCTTGTTGCGGGGGCAACAGCATTTTTGAGAGGAATTGCATCACTGTCGTTTGAACGTGGTCTGATAATCCACTTACTTAGATACCTTTCTGAAGGAAGGTTGAAAAAGGTTTTTTTACCTATTGGTCGTGCTTCAAGGTCTAATACATCGGTATTGATTTCATTGAATTGACTTAGTTGACCGTCTCCGTGACTTGTCTGCCACAGCAAAAAGCCAATCGGAAAATCTCCCTTGATGCCATCAAATGATTTACTTGGAACAATAAAGCCACCAAGATAGTCTGAATCCCATTGTTTCCTAAAATCTTCAAAGTTCGGAGCGTTTACGTATTTTAAAGTGCTGAACATTGCTAATGTTGCATTGGGAAGTTCTTTTGAAAAACGAACCATAAATTGCACAAATAACTCTCTAGCAGCGTACCCTTGATCATCCATAAGTTCAGCAACTTTTGTTTTAGATACATTTTTCTTTGATTCCGCCCTTACACTACTTGAAATGTTATCTGCATTCATTGCCTCCGCGTAAGGAGGATTTATTAGAACTAGGATTTTCTTCCCACTCTTTATAGCCTTACGTAGTGATTCTGGCACTTTATTGGTGATTGTATAATCTATCACTCCGCTATCAGAAATATCGTCGTTCAGGTAATCATACTGGAAACGCTCAGCGGCAACACAGGTCTTTGTGGCTCTCATAACATCAATATCTGCCTGATCGAGCGTGCTCATGTAAATGTTGCGATGGTTACTATGCTTTACCTCAAGGTTACCGACGCCACAACACATATCCCATACTATGTATTCATCTTGCCACCCTTCACCCAAGACCTCGCTTAGCTTATCGTAAGCCGCATCTACGACATGAAGTGGTGTATAGTAAGCACCCTTAAAACTACGTTCGTCCAGCGGGATTAAGCTGTCACGTCTTTCTAAAAGATAGTTTCGATACTTTTCTTTTGGAGGCTTATGGTAAATTGCCCAAAATCTTCGATAACCTTCTTTATTGCTTAGTTCATATAGTTTCCCTCCCAATGAAAAGACTGGCAAGCCATCTTTATGGAGGAGTTCCGCAGGCATATCCTTTACTGAAGACACAGTCCCATCGTGCATAATGTCAGCAAAGAACAAGAGGGCGTAGTCTTCTTCACGCACACCCTCAAGCTCTCGCCCAACCATTTCTATCCAACGGTCGAAAACCTGCTTTAAGTTGCTTGGCTTAATTTGTGTACGGATGATTTCTCCTTCCTGAATGGCATTCTTTACTGCATCTATAAACTCCTGCTCATGAGTTTGAATGTTATACGAAACCATGTAGGTTCCAATGTGAGCTGATACTGCCGCCAGAGCTTCTGGAGTAACATCACTAGCTGATTTTCCCCACTTAATATCTTTCCGTTCCAAAACAGGTAGTGCATCAATGGTCTTCATGATTGCTGCCTTATTGGTATCAATAACAGCCAAAAACGGTGGCAGTTCCTCACCATGATTGAGCCATTCCTTTGCGTAGTGCAGTAGCTGGGTAAACATCGAGAAGCTGGAGTGTGTACTCCCAGCTTTTGCTTCGAACCAGATTTCCTTCGTTTGAATATCAATTAAACCCTTTTGATATGATTTCAGCCCCAATGCTTTAATATACAAATCCTTTACGTCTTCTTCGCTACTGGCATTCTGAAGCTTTTCGAATAAAGTCATATTGAAAAGCATAGCATAAATCAATAAAACAAAGGGTATTTATAAAATAACCTAAGTAACTAAATCTTTTAGATAAAACGTTGGAATATATAGGGTTGGGTCATTCCTTTGCTCAAATGCAGTTCGAACATCCTCTACGACGTCGCCCTAGCTAGAATGATACGTTTTTTACGTTGTTGTTCCTAACAATTTTAGTTCGAGCCAAACGCTCCTCTGGCACAAAATAGTGTATTCAGGGGTGGGGTACATTTTGTTTTATTGCAAATCTGTTTAATTTATTGCATAGTTGCACCTGAACCCAGTATAAAAGAACCTTTACAGGAGATTATCGTGCCCACAGCAATACTGACCTATTCAAACGGAAATCGTTTATTGGCGCTAGTTCTCGCCGAAGCGTTGCCCCGACTCGCCGCTCCGCACCTCAACGTTGAGGGAGCACCTCGCCACGAAGGTGGTGTAACGGAAAAAGAAGTCATTGTTAGGCTTCAAATAGGTGACGATGAGGATATCAATGCACCTGACATTAACGTTCACTTCAGGGCTCACAATTTCCCTGAACGTGTGAAGAATGACCAGCAACGAACTGAGCTCATCCATGATGACTGCCGTAAGCTCCTTGACTGGAACGAAGCGACAGACACCAGTCTTTCTGTTGAGCTTGAGCTTGCTAACCTAGGCTACAAAGCCAGCTACCCTAGCGACATAGAAGGAGAATAATATGTCAAAAGTATACTTCGTGACCGATGTTGAAAGCACTGGTCCTGACTTCGCAAATCACAACATGTACCAAGTTGCGACGGTGCCCGTACTTCCAGACGGCACAGTGCTGCGTGGTGCATCCTACAACCTGGCCTTCTCGACCAATCTGCATGACCACGAGACTCTGAAGTTTCTAAAGTCTGACCTCGGATTCACTCCAGAGTTGTGGATGAAGCGTGACGACCTGGTCAAGCCAGAACTCGCCATGGTGAAGTTCGAAACTTTCGTGGGAGACATTTTGGCCGACCACGGTGCTACGAAACCTATTTTCGTTGCAGACAACCTGGCCTTCGATTGGGGGTACGTGCACACTTACTTCCACCGCTATCGGAGCAAAAACCCGTTTGGTTACGCTGGGCGGAACATTCCTTGCTTGTCGCTTGGTCTCTACGGTAGTCGAGACGCTTGGGAAAAGTTCATTACCGAAGCACACACACACGACGCTCTGGAAGACACCAGGGGAAACGCTGGTGCGTTCTCCAAGATGATTCAGGATGGTCTGAAGGTCTGAAGCTTGACCTTTTCCTGAGCACTGCCGCCTTCCCTTCGGGGTGGGCGGTACTTTTTTTATAGTGAAATCGAGTGTGGGGTAAACAACGGAATAAACAACGTCACATCATTCTTCTCCTCAAACACAGTTCGAACATCCTCTACGACGTCGCCCAGATTTTTAAGGCTTATTTAGCAACGTATTCTAAGGGTATTCTTGGTGTATGCAAAACTCTATTGATGAGATATATGTGGATAAACATTGCTAGAGGCACTTGGAAAATAGAGATTATCGTCAGCGGCGGCATCGCCATCGCAGTAGGTTCAGGTACAAGTTGTATCAGACCAAAGAACGATAGTCCGACTATGGTAAACGCTAAAGCAAAGTCTAATAGACCGAAACCACACCAAACAAGGACTAGTGGTTTTTCTTTCGTAGACTTGTGGTAGACCAGCCACGCTACTGTCACTGCACTGAGAGCAACCAATATGTCAAAGACTCCAGTCACAAACCCAACCTCAAATGGTAGTACCCCCTGTAAATAAAAGATGAGGAAAGCTAGTCCCACCATACGGTATGATTGCGTACTAACAAGTAACCACGTAGGTATAGTCTCCAAGAAGTTTTGAAATGCGGTGTTTTTTTTCCAAGCAAACAGTAGAGCACCAAGCGGTATTGAGAGTAGAGTGCCAAAAATAGCAAACCCAATCAAGTCGCCCGCTTGCCATTCCCCGATGACTTGAAAATACGGAACCTGTCCCAGAGCGACCGCAAGAACGAACCATATGCTTATTAGGTAGCTAACCGTCCGTAACTTATTCCAGCTATACATTGAAATGAGAGCCGTTACTGTTGCACCGAGACCTAGTATGGTGAATTGTAATATGTCCATTGTATTTTTATTAATTGTACCATCGATTCCCTATTAAGTGCCTGCATCAGTTCAGTTAGCACCAAAGAACTTCAGTGACCACACGATTAGATGCGAAAAGCTGTCGCTTTCTTATTATGCAAATACTGGGATAAAGACTTTCAAGTGTTCTAGGGAGGCGGTTTTTTCTTTCCCCTACCGAACCAGTGGAACCACTTTCTCCCCTCTTATCTGAAACAAACCCTTGCGTCGCTTAACCAAGCAAGACACAATTCTTCCAATTGGTTCCACCCGAGGGTCGGTAGTCGCCCTAGAAAAATATCCATATATAGCAACGTATTTTAGGTGCTATTTTGCCTGTGTACTGGACTTAGTGGAACCGACAACATTTAGGCTTGTCTAAATACTCGATACACAAAAAGCCAATAGTAAATAACGTAGACACAGAGTATGACACCCAGAGAGCCAAACGCTAGTGGAACCGTGTAAATACTAGCAACCCACGCAAATCCAATAGCTAGAATCATCTTGGATAACTCTGTAACTAGGTTCATGAATGATTCCGATGTTGCTCTGATGCCACTATCTAACTGTTTATGAAATGCCCCCAGTAATGGCACATCAATAATAAAGAACATTGCTGATGCTACAAACAAACCAGCCACACCAAAGATATTCTGTTGCCAGGCTGAAACAAACAACGACCCAGCCATAACCATTAGCAATACCCCATACATCAACGGCAGATTTTGTAGCTTTGGCATCAGTGCGCCAAGGTAGTTTGCCACCATTTCCTTAACGCCTTCAAAGAAAGAAATAATTCCAATTGCCAGCAAAGTGAACCCGACGGCAAAGTAATACAACTGGGAGTAATCTTCAATCAAAATGTGCGTTGCCATAATAACTACAGATAAAGCAATGACATTAGTGAAATATTTACTGCTGGTTAGGTGTCTGGCAGTGTGTCCAATATGACCAAAATATGACAGCTCACCAGTCGTTTTGTGGAAGATTGGTTCTCGCAAACTTAAGCATAAGAGTAGAGCTGGAATCAACGCACCAAGCGTAATCCAAATTGCCATTGATATACCGTATTGATTTGCGGTCCAGCCACCAACTAGTGAAGCGACTGCAAACCCTGCTCCCGATAAAATCCGTCTTGCTGCTAGATATTTTTCAAATGTATCTGTAGCATTATGTTCCCTCAGAGAATCAAATAGTAAAGACGTATTTGTGCCTGAATTGAGTACAAATGCCAGTGCAACAAAAAACATCCCAACAGCAAACTGAATAAAGGTATCTCCTGTGACGAATAAGAGTAGTGTGACGATTGAAGAAGCAATACTAAGAGATAGAACATGTTTTCGCACCCATCTATCACTCAATGCTCCGCTAGGTACCTCCAGCAGTATCATGGTGACACTGAACACAATCGTGAGTAGAGCAATCTGAATAATACTTAACCCATTTTCTTGGAAGAATATTTTTTCGAAGGCAGCATAAAACGTCAGCCCCTGTAGAGTCGCAATGGCTAGCAGTTTCGGCGTATTGGACTCCGGAAATTTCATCAAGTGATTATATCGTATTTCTTTCCCCTACCGACCCAGTGGAACCACATTCTCCCCTATCATCTGAAACAAACCCTTGCGTCGCTTAGCCATTCAAGACACAACTCTTCCAATTGGTTCCACCCGAGGGTCGGTAGTCGCCCATCATTTTGAGGCAAGTGTTATAAAAGGTTTTCTAGATACCCTAGTGGGAAGATCGAACTAAATAAAAACCGCCGCACTGTTTGTGCGGCGGAAAGAACTATGGTGCTTATCAAGCTCGACGCATTCGCCGAAGCTCTCCTGTCTCAGGGTCACAAGCAGGTATTAACCAGAGAAGCGGAATTGTGTCTTCTTCCCCATTCTCACTGCGGATGGATACCTGCTGATCATCGACTGCGATAACGGTACAGATGGCAAAGCCCATATTCTGAGCAACAGCATCAGCCTCCCAGTTATTTAACTTACCCATGAGACCCATACGGAAGATGACATCATCTCCTGCAACGAACGTGTGCATTTCTACTTCTACTGGAAGTGGATAAATGGGATACGACATGATTAACTCCTATATACCGATGGTTTATTCCATCGCAGCTGATAATATGCCAAACAACTAGATTTGTTAAAAATTTCTACTTTATTTGCATATTTTAAACAATCTGTTATTTTTTAAACATGAGAACAATTACTCACGCTGTTGAAACAGTGATTACCAAGTCGCCCTTTTTGTTAGAGGTATTATCTGAAGGTGTCGGAAATCACACCGCCATTGCTCGCAAGATCAAGCCTGAGGTAGAAAAATTTCTGTATGAAAAAGTCACTCTACCCTCTATCTCAATGGCTCTCCACCGTTTTTCAAAAACTCTGGAACAACCACAATCGGCATCAAAATTTATAAAGGGACTAAATGACGTGACTGTGCGATCGAATTTAAATGAGTACGTTTTTCCAAACACAGACTTATCTAATGAACTAAACAAAACTCTACTCAAAACTTCAAATGACAACGATGGCTTTTTCACCTACTCTCGAGGCATCTTTGAGTCAGCTGTAGTGATTCAGACGAAGCAAGAAGAACAGCTTCAAGCGCAACTTCAAAAAATATCATCTGTTCGTAAATTTGAGAAACTCTCAGCAATAACAATTAGACTACCTGAAGAAACGCTAGATATTCCAGGGGTGTATTATCCAATTCTGAAGATATTTGCTCAAGCCAAAGTTAGCTTTGTCGAAGTTATCTCTATTGCCACAGAATTAACAATTTTGTTCAATGACGATGACATAGACACCGCATTTACTGAACTAAAACGAGCCATATCCTAGACAGGATCGAAAACCTGAAATTCAGGGATATATATATCGTCTCGTCTTGTAAACTCTCAAACACAACTCGAACATCCTCTACGACGTCGCCCTAGGTGGAATTGCACACAGAATATATTGTTATTCTTGAAGATTTTAGTTCGAGCCAAAGTGAAATCTGTCTAAAATCAGAACTCTTTCTTGGCATAAAACCAATTACATTTACCACTTCATAATAGGCGTTTCTATTGGAGGAGTTTCAGTTTCAACTGCTGCTTGATTACTTTGTTTGAAGGCTTCGTCACCATCAAACATTACTGCCTCTACATCAACGACATAAAACTCACCCAAATCAGGATCGTAACCCCAATTTGATCGACACTGAACCTCCATAGGATCAAGATGGTCTAACAAACCAGTTTCTTCAGCATCTTCGGGTAAGCGATTAACTAATAAGTCGTATTTTTCAACTGGGTCAGTTGTCAAACGAGCATCTGTTAAATCATCCCATGCTTGTGAAAGTTTTGGTGATACTGCAAACACCTGAAATAGACCATTATCTTTTTGATAGAGTTTCCAATTTGTGTCTGGATGCAACACACCACGTTCAGTCAGTGATTTGTATACCAGCATTGCAGCGGTTCCTGCTTCTTTTGAATCGAACAAAGCTTTTCTTTTGCAATATAAAAATGTTTGGTTTGTTTCAGAATAGTATGTACCGCGCACGCGGTGCACATAACCGTTGTCTAACAAAAACGCAGTAAAGGAAGCTTCACTCATTACAGGCTCGGATATTACGTCAATTTTTCCTTCGTTCACTCTCCTATTATACTAGAAAATAGAGGGATAAATACTGTTGTGTCTTCTAGTTTCTCAAACACAGTTCGAACGTCCTCTACGACGTCGCCCAGCATTTTGAGTCAAGTTTTATAAGGGTTTTCTGGGTACCCTAATGGGAGGCTCGAACTGAAGTATTGAAAAAGCAAGGAATGTGTGGCATTGTTGCACCAATCTGGGCTGGTACCCAATGTGTACCTGAACATCAACACAAATCGAAGGAAAATAAATGTCTAAACGAATCTTATTCTGCGACGACGATGCTGACCAAAGGCGATACTATGGTCGAGCAGCTGATCGTCTTGGTCATCAATACATCATCGTTGATGATGGTGCCCGGGCTTGGGAGCTGATTCAGAGCGGTGAACACTTTGACCTCATCTTCTCAGACAACGACATGCCGGAACTAACCGGAATCGAATTTCTGAGACTGGTGCGCGCAAACGAAGCAACCAAGCAAACCGCGTTCGTGCTGTTTACCGGCAACGACTCGGCAGCCTTGGAGCGCGAAGCCCGTGAACTTGGTGCAGTGTTCGAAGACAAGGGGGCACTGCGCTCTCTGCTCGAGATCATCAGCGACAATCTTCCCGCAACCTGAACAAGGAGAAAGACAATGGCACAAGCGCGTGCAATCAACCCTCGTCTTCAGCCAGCCTTTTCTGGCCAACAGGCGCAGGTCATCTCTCGTGTCCCGCACGGACGATGGCCGAATCATGTTGTCGTGACTGCGAAAGCTGTCACACTCTGCGAAGCTTCTGAACCAGGCTTCTCCGGCACTCGTGAGCTGACACTCATGCCTGGAGACACTGTCATGTTTACCATGGCTCACGATGTATCATTCCGCTCTGCGGGCGGATACATCGATGGCGCTCATGTGGCTTACTACGCCATGCGTGATGATCCCTTCGTTCAATCTTGAGAGGAGACAGAAATGACTACCAAGGTTGTTTTCTTCAATGACTACCGCCAAGGTTTCGTCTGCCCCACAACAGGCGTTAAGTTTCCGCAGCTTGTACGAAGTATTGGCTGTGAATGGGAGCCGACTGAAAGCGGTGGGATTATGGCTTCTGACATGGAAGCTCCACCAATATACAGCCTGGTCAAAGAAGCTGATATCAAATTGGCTGACGTGCAGTCGGTTTTCATCCGCCACCTGGATCCTGAGTTTGATTCTGGCTGTGTCACGATCCGGCATTTCCACTCCGAAGAACGAGTTGCTGGATACTTGAATCATGTGTTGGACAGCTGGACTGGCGAGTTTGACCACACTCCCCAAACCATCTTTCGAACTCCGACCGGTATCTTCACGTTGTCACACAGCAAGACCCGTTTGACGCGTGAAAGTTGTGTCTTGATCTATGTGACACAGGCACATACTGCAACAGGTTTGATGGACGTACACACGATCATCAGGCCTGACGGTACACTGATTGATCCTGACGAGTACTTTGTGTAACACCCTACATGTATTATGCGGGTGGAGAAAACTCTCCGCCTTCATATAACGTCGGGGTGTTTTCTTTTGGGAGAGCGTCCGCTTGCGGACGGTGTCAGTGCGCGCACGGGCGGGAGCCCGAGCGCATCAGCGCGAGGGCCGCGAGGGCATGGGGCAAGCACTAACGTAAATGAGCTTCGGGCTATTTCCGCTAGGAAGCGTCCAGAGCTAAAGGACGAGCGCCGTCCCTGTCTTGCAAAGCAGAACTCCGAAGCGGAAGCAACACCACACGAGCAAGATATGAAAACGAGGAGAGGGGTTGTGCGAGGGTGGACTCCGAAGGCCTGAACAATCGGATCACGCGTGTCGGCAAGTAGCAAACACCAGTGCGACACTGAAGATATTGTATCAGCAATGCGAGGAGGAGCCCGACGCTGGGGAGAGGATTCCTTCCTCTCCCCAAACATGCGTGTCGCCCGAACACCTTCCGCCCATTCCATATTTAAAAAATCTCCCCGCCAAAAAGCCAGAATGGTTCGTGCGGAAGAAGGGCGAGGGCGGAGCGCCGGAACGGAGTGGAGGCGCTGGGGGCAGAGCCAAGCATTACTACGGACGCGAATGCGTACGTTGAGGTACAAAGCTACCTCGCGCTCGGCGCGGCCAGCGTTGTTTATCCAAGCTTCGCTTGGAAATAGGTTCGAGCGGAATCATAAAGATGCCCAGCATTTTGAAGCAAGTATTGTAAGGTTTTTCTGACTGCCTTACAGGCACTGTACACCTTGTCAGCATTTCTCCTTCGTCAAAATACTTGGCAAGATCTTGCAACAATCTCCCAGATTATCTCACCCTACCTGGACGATTGAACCAAAACAAAACCCCTCATAACGGGGGTATTGTTT
>CAYGOP010000018.1:0-18919 GCA_964351645.1 uncultured Candidatus Saccharibacteria bacterium
TAGTAACTTTTGGCTTTGGTTTTTCCAGTGACAGCCACTTTGTCAGTTTGTTCGACAGCTTGGCCCATTTCAGCTTTTTTACCGTTAATCGTGACTTTCCCAGCCGCAATAAGAACGTCAGCTTCACGACGTGAAGCGACACCGGTGTGGGCAAGATACTTGTTGATTCTCATCGGGAATTCCATAAGGGCTTGATTATGCCATGAATATCATTATTTTTCAATAGAAAAGGCCGGCCCCTTAAGGGGCCGGCCTTTTTAACGCCTGGTTACTTCATATTTGGATTGTACGAAGTGTCGGTAGTCTGTACGGTTATCGCGACAGAAGGCTGTAGATAAATGCTTGGAGTACGGTATTGCACTAATTGTGCAGGCGCGACACCAGTAAGTGTTCCTTCTTCATCTTCAATCATCTCAAATGGTAGTTCTGTGATTTGTAGAGCTACTGTGCTTAGTTGTTCGGCTGGGATGGTGTAGAAGCTCACTAAGGTAAACTCTGCACTCCGTCCTTCTGGTAAATAGTATGCACCGTCAACAATCTCCACGTCTTCATCTGAGGTGAGCACTATCGCATTACTCAGTCCGCTTTCAATCACCTCAGCGTCGTGCATGAAATTGTAGCCAACATGGAAGAATTTAGAGTCATTTTCTGCTCGGAGAGCTGCGATAGGTACTTTGGTTTCTCGGTTTAAAAAACCAAACGTGTACGAAACCGTATACATAATAGTATCTGGTGCGACTAAGGTGGCAGTTTGGCTCGTGGTTTCGTATGCAGATGCAGTGAACGGCAATCCGGCACACAAGAGAACGGTTGTGAGGGCAAGTTTTAATTTATTCATATTCATGAGAGTATTCTACTATAAAGGCTCTATGGAACAATACCCCCAGCTACCACCAAGCGACGAAGAGCTCGTTGTAAAAACGCTACAAGATAAGCAGTTTTTTGGTGGCATTGTAGACAGGTACGAAGCCAAGCTTACTCGGTACATTGCACGGCTTGGTGTACGCAATCCTGATGACCAGCTTGATGTACTGCAAGATATTTTTTTGAAAGTGTACAAAAATCTCAATGCATTTGATACCTCACTCCAGTTTTCTTCCTGGATTTACCGTATTGCCCACAATGAGGCTATTTCTTGGTACCGCAAGAAGAATGTTCGCCCTGAAGGTCACCTAATAGCTGATAGTGAGGAGTTGATTGGTTTTTTGTCAGCCAAGGAAGAATCGCTTGATGTTGAGTTCGATAAAACGGTAAACGCCAAGCAGATTAATGAGGCTTTGTTGCGCGTTGATGATAAGTACCGAGAAGTGATTATCCTTCGCTTCTTCGAACATAAAGAATACGAAGAGATTTCCGATATTTTGAAAATCCCGGTTGGGTCCGTTGGGACACTGTTACATAGGGGTAAGAAGCAGTTAGCAGATGAATTAAATAAAGACGCGCTACGTATATAAGGGCAAGAGTATGGAAAAATTACCTGAAACACAAAATAAGAACCTAAAAAGTACTCTATTTGAAAGAATTGAGGAAGAAAAAGTGTGTCCTCGCTCTAGGATGTTCTTCAAAGGACGTGAGTGTTTTATTTGGACCTTGTGGCTCATTTCAGTAGTGGCTGGCGCTTTAGCTGTGGCAATCTCCTTGTTTGTGGTTACTCACCACCAGTATGCGTTATATGAAGCAACTCATGAGAACTTCTTTACGTTTTTGGTAGAAGCATTGCCGTATATCTGGATTATTCTTTTCGGGACCATGTCGTTTGTAGCTATTTATAATCTTCGACACACCAAACAAGGATATAAGTATTCAGTGCCATTTATACTAATGAGCAGCGTTGTTTTGAGTTTTGCCGGTGGTTCAGCGCTTCAATTATTTGGATTTGGTTACACCGTTGACTCACTGCTTGGCAATCAGATGCCAATGTATATGTCGCAAGAAAAGGTAGAGCGGAAGTTGTGGCAACAGCCAGACGCTGGGCGCTTAATTGGTAGTCAAGTAATGACCACTCTTGCGACTACGTCGACAGTAGTTTTTGAAGATACAAACGGAATTCGTTGGAGGATGGAGATTCACGAGCTTTTTCCACATGACCAAGAATTACTTAGTTCTCAAAAACTAGTGCGAGTTTTAGGAAAAACTTTAAATACTGAAGCAAGAGTGTTTCATGCTTGCAGTGTGTTTCCGTGGATGATGGAAAAACAGACCACTCTCAAAGATATGAGTGCGGAAAGAGACTCATTCCTTAAACGTGCGTATGAACAGAAGAAAATGGCCGATAATAGGCTGGCACTAATGGAACAAGCAGCTTTTGCCAGCTCAAGCGTGGATAATGTACCGAGTATGCGAGTGTGTGCAGAAATTGCTGCAATTCGGCGTGTTTCTATGCCATAGTCGCAAAAAGCCACTACACATTGCTTTTTACATATTGTGTGGCAAAACTTGCATTTTTGAAATAACAGAGTACTCTTTATGTAACACGACTTCTTAGGGGTGCCGTGAATTACTGTTATCAGTTTAGATAGATTAAACTTTATGAATATTTCAAACCTTGCACATAAAGGTTTTAGCACGCGATTCTTTGCGGCTGTAACTATTGTGTCTTTATTACTGAGCGCCTTTCCGGCGGCTTTTTTTGTAGCAAATGCTGCAAACACTGATGCTGTTGGAATGTTTTTACTCAGTGTTAACCCAAATCCAGCTTCTGGAAACTCAGAAGGTGTCAGACTTAGATTTGATGGGACAGGTACATTAAACCTAGAGGGATGGACTCTTAGTGATGAGGTTGGTTTACGTCATACATACGTGGCTACAGCGCTAGCTGACGGAGAAGCTTATGTAGTATGTGGAGATGAAAGCTTGCCCGTAGTTTGTGATTCTGAGATTGATAATGGTGGAAATACTGTTTGGAACAACTCTGGTGATACGCTTACTCTACGAGACGATGAAGGAAATATTCTTAAAACACTCACTTGGGGAGACATAAGTGGTGATGCACCAGTAACTATTTCTGATGGTTCTGTGTCAGTTGACTACGCACCAGTAACTGCTGGACCAGTAGAGAACGTTGATACAGGAGAAACATTTGCAACTGTCCAAGAAGCAATCGATGATGCGGATACTGACAATGGTGACGTTATTGTTATGGGTGCTGATGAAACCACTGGCGCTCAAATCACTATCAACAAAGAAATTACCCTTGATGGTAATGGTTTTTCAATTGATGCGGCATTTGAAAAAACCAATAATGACAACAACTCAGCAATCGGAGTCATTGGTATTGATAATGTAACTGTTCAAGACATCGTGCTAGATGGTGTAAATGGAACTAATCTGCACGGCCTAAATGTATATGAGTCAGCAGGAATTACTGTTGATAATGTAACTTCTAAGAACTTTCGGTCCGGAATGGTGGTAAATGGTTCTACTGTTGATGCGTCAGACTTCTCAACTGAAGGAAATACCTGGCATGGTATTAACGTTGCTCCAGGTGGTGGGGTGACGTCACCTTCAATTTTGAACATTTCTAACACCAGCATGCACGCCGAAGTTGCTCCAGTTCCCCATATCTTTACTGATAATGTAAATGCTGGACCAGTAATTGAAGTAAATGACCTGGACAGCCAGTATGACTACACAGACTATCCGTTGATCCAGAAGGTAAGTTCTGAATCAAGTCTAGTAGAAGTCGAAGTTTATGAGGGGCCATTTGCGCGCGCTTACTTCCTTAAAGAAGTAACTGCGCCAATCTACGGCTGTCTAGACCAGGAGGCCATAAACTACGACCCAGAAGCAACAGAGCAAGGTGATGTTATCTGCGAGTACGAAGAAGAGCCAGAGCCAGCTCGTTGCGAAGTGGGTGTAAACTTAATTCAAAACCCGAGTTTTGAAACACCTGTTCTTGAAGAAAATGGAGCCGGATGGAATGTATTTGATTCAATTATCAATGGTTTGGTGTGGGTAGTTGAATGGGTGAACCCAGCAGACAATTCACCTGCTGTGGCGAAGATTGAGCTCCAAGATGGTCAGTATTCCGCAAGTGACGGTAATCAGTATGCAGAGCTAGACTCAAACTTCTATCCTGCTCCTGGAGGAAAATATGATGGCGAAGATGCTCGAGTTAAAATCAGCCAAAATATCCCGACAATCCCAGGAAAAGAATACGAATTTTCATTTGATTTCTCACCAATCCCAAGAAAAGACGCTGATACAAATATTCTCGAAGTGCTCGTTGATGGTGTGGTGATTGATACGATTTCAGAAAGTGGAATTGGCCTCACTGATACAGCATGGGTGTCACATTCTTACACTTTCACTGCTGTAAACGACATTACAACAGTTATGCTTGCAGATGCTGGTACCGCAGACACCTTTGGAACGCTCGTTGATAATGTGTCACTGACATGTAACCCAGAACCAGAGCCAGAACAAACACCAGAGGTGTGTAGTTTTGCTGGAGAAGTGGTTGCAATCACTGAGAATGCACTAAAATTCAATGGTTCACCAGTTGATGGGAATCGTCGAACGCTAACCTCGCTTGATTCAGTTGCTCCGTATATCAACTTCTTTGGGAAAGAAGGAAACTCTTGGAGCACAGGTGATTTCCTAACGTTAGGAGTTGAAGGTTCTGTGACGTATAAATTTACTGACAAAGTAGTTGTTGATGGTCCAGGTGCTGATATTGCTATCTGGGAAGTGACTGGTGGTAACATCAGTGAGCAAACAAACGCCAAGGCAGAGGTAGAAGTGTCACAAAATGGAGTTGATTTCTACAGCCTGGGGGCAATTGTTGGTGACGGAACAGTTGATATTGCACCTAGTGGATTTGCCTTCGTGCAATATGTGCGAGTAACTGATGACTCACGACCTATTGGAAACGATGATGGTGGAGACGGATACGACATCGATGCAATTACCATCATTGACGGTAGTTGTGATGATTATATAACTATAAATACATCTAAAATTGTTTGTGATTATGAAGAGGAGTTGCCTAACTGGGGTGCAGGAGCAGCCAACATTACAGCAGCAACAGCAGCAGATTGGCTTGCTGAAAACGACGATACATCGTGTCGGCTTGTTGATGGTTGGGAGTTTGAGTGGGCAAAAAGCTCAGCCTCAAACCCAGGCAATAACTACATTGGATACGGTGGTTCAAACTGGACAACATTTACCACTGGAACAGCCGTACCACTGTCTCTTGTTGGAGGAAAATCATTCTGGATGCGAGAAGTACTACAAGATGGCTACCTCGGATTTGGTGGGGCAAACAAAAACGCTGACGAGTCAGCAGAAATGTACTGCCATAAAGACGTGCTTAACTACGATAACTTTGACCGAGTAGATGGTCCAAAAGCTGGAGGAGAGTACTACTGTGTGGCGTGGAACGTGCCAGAAGAAATTCCTCCACAAACATGTTCAATCTTCAGTGATACAGATACGCTAGTTGTTGAAACGAATGAGTTTGCAGTTGAAACGTATGTTCATAAAAATTGGACTGATAACATCGAGGGTGCGACTTGGGTATGGGCAACTGACCGAGTTGAAAAACCAGAAGAAGAAGAGACATACACATTTGCTGAGACCTTCATAGTGAATGGAGCAGTCAGTGCAGTTATTGAAATTGCCGCAGATAATGGGTACATCTTTACTGTAAACGGAACTGAGGTTGTTGACCGGTCTAACCTAAATAATTTTAGCGATATAGCACTGAAGGAGTATGACATTCTTTCACTACTCGTTGATGGTGCAAACACTTTCACAGTTACTGTCAACAATAAAGCAGTAGGTGGTTCAAATTCAATGAGTAATCCAGCTGGAGTCCTGTATCGACTAGATATTGAAAGTCCTGATGCTTGTGAGGTGACAACTGAGCCTGCTTTTCCTGGTTCATTAGAAATCACTAATCCTGATACAGATGGACAGGTTTTGTCAGGAGTCTACAACTTTATGGCTGACTACCAGGATGCTGATGATGATGAAGATGTTGTGTATTGGGCAATTCGAGCAGGAAGTTGTAATGGTGTAGACATGGTTGGAAATACTCCAGCGTCACCATTCCATGTGAGTACGTTCAATGCTCTAACAGGACAATTTGAGGCTTTGGTAGATATGTCTGGTTGGGATAATGGACAGTATTGTTTGGTAGTAAATCCAAAAGAAGATGCTGGTCAAACAGACTTACGAGAAACACGAACGTTCACACTGATGAATTACGAAGTGGAGCCTGAAACATTCCGAATTGATGGATATAAGTATGAAGTCGAAGGGGAAGGTTCGTCACCAAAATCTGGCTGGAATATCTACGCTGAAAACACTAGTGAAGCGATTACGCTAGCGACTACTACAGATGAAAATGGTTACTTCTACTTTGATGTAGAAACACCTGGAAATTGGGAAGTGACTGAGGAAGTGCAAACTGACTGGGAGCAAGTTATGGTCCAGCAGAATGGAGATGTTGTAGTACGTGAAGGTGAGGGAGTAGATTACTGTAGTTTCTACCTAGAAGACTGGTCTGAACAAGAACTATTCTCAGTTCAGTCATTCACCATTGATGCAGAGTTCAGTGAGGTGCAAGTGCTTGAAGAGTATTATCACTGTGAATTCTACAATGAATATACTGCACCCGAAGAAACTGAAGAACCAGAAGAGCCAACTGTCACTTCACGAAGTGGCGGAGGTGGTTCAGGAACTCGAGTGCGTCAAGCTCTGCCAACTCCACTTGTGCTTGGTGAATCTACAACGAACTTCTGCCCATTCTTAATTGATTACATGCAGATGGGGGTTGAGAATGATTCTCTTGAAGTGACCAAGTTGCAAATCTTCCTCAATGTCTTTAAGGGTATGTTTGGTGGAACAGAAAATCCAGTTACGGGGACATTCGGAGCAACTACCGACTCAAACGTAAAAGCTTTCCAAGAACACTTCCGAACAGAAATTCTTGACCCGTGGTATAACCTTGGAATCGTTCCACACAATCGACCAACTGGCTTTGTGTACAAGACAACACTTTGGAAGATTAACAGTATCGTGTGTCCAGAATACGCAGTATTGCCAGAGTTTGAAGGAGAGGACCTAGGTTCAAATGTCGACCTAAATTTGAACGAAAGCGACTAATTAATCTAGTAAAATAAACAAAAAAGACCCTATACACGGGTCTTTTTTGTTTTGCTATTGACAAATAGTCAAATTATTACTTAAATAGTGTATATGCAGGGAGAAAACCCTAATCAATATTCACTCGACAGTTTGCAAAAAACTGCCCTGACGCTCATGACGGCGTTAGTGATTACGACCTTTATTGCCTCTAATATACAAGCGCTTTTGTGGCAGTCTTCTGCGTGGCTAGTTTCGACAGTGCTTCCAGCCACCGTCGTGGACCTCACTAATGACGAGCGCACTGATTTAAATCAGGCTCCACTCGTACGTAACAGTACGCTTGATGAGGCAGCCCGGATGAAAGCGAAACATATGGCAGAAAACGAGTATTTCTCGCACTACAGCCCAGATGGAGTATCACCTTGGTACTGGTTTGATGAAAGTGGCTATGTGTATGCGCACGCAGGAGAAAATCTCGCGATTCACTTTACAGATTCTTCAGAAGTTGTTGAGGCGTGGATGAAGTCTCCTACTCACCGTCAAAACATCGTAAATGGCTTGTATACCGAAATCGGCGTCGGAACAGCAAAAGGAAAATATGAAGGCTACGATACGGTATATGTGGTCCAACTATTTGGGGCTCCAGGAGTAACGGTGCCAGCTTCTGTTGAAACACCGTCTGCCAGTATTGCTCTCGCTCCAGTCCCGGAACCAGTTGTTCCGGCAGAAATTATTTCTGAACCTGAGCCAGTGGCCGGACCAGAAGTATTACCAGCCCAAACTGACTTGGAGTCTGTCCCAGAAGCAAGTGCAGACCTACCATCTTTGACTGAAGCAACAGACGAAGGAGAACCGGTGCAAACCCCGGTGGTTGAGAGAGATACAGAAATAGTAATTGAACCAAATCGTGAACTTTTGCCTGCGTCAGAGACTTTGTATTCAGCTGAAGTAGTGGTTGTTGAGTCACCTATTATTGCAACATCGTCTGGTTTGGCAGTGGCAAACTTCACTGAATCTACAGAATCACACGCGGGTGCGACGGTGGCTTCTATTGCCACCAAGCCAAATACGCTCTTGCAATACATTTACATCACACTCGCACTTGTAGTGCTGGTTCTGTTAAGCACCTCAATTGTTGTCGAGGCGCGAAAACTCCGCTATATCCAGGTTGCGTATAGCCTGGCATTGATTGTAGGAATGGGTGGTCTGTGGTTTGTGAACTCTGTGCTTACCAGTGGCGCCGTCATTATCTAAGACTTTCCAAGCCTCCAGCGCCAACGTATACTGGGGTAAATGAAAAAACCAACCGAAACTACAGTTCGTTTTGCGGCGCCTGCGTTCACCGGAGAGTCCTACGAGGCTCCTTTATATACTTCTCAGCCATCGGCGGGTTTTCCAGCACCGGGAGACGACATGGTGGAACAGCCGTTGGATTTAAATGATTTGATGATAGAGAATCCGACCTCGACTTTTTTTGTTCGTGTGGCGGGTGACTCAATGGAGGGGGCAAAAATATTTGATGGTGACATATTGGTGATTGATCGTTCTATAGAAGCTAAATCAGGCATGATTGTTGTAGCGGCGGTATACGGTGAGCTTGTAGTAAAGAGGCTTAAGAAGACCAATACTGGATTGTCACTATGTTCTGAAAATGAAGGATATGAACCAATCCTCATAGATGACGTTGATGGTTGCTTCATTTGGGGTGTAGTTACAGGTAGCGCCCGAGTTTTTTCTTAGGTCTTTTGTGTAAAGTGTGATACTAATTAGTGCTAAAATATGGACATGAGAGGGAAAGATATTGTTTTGTATAGCTCGAGCCTTGCCCTTGTTCTGGCGGCTTTTTCTGCCTGGCTTACTTTGTATATGCAGGACCCTGCTTCCGCTAATCCAGCCGAGCTGTATGCAATACAAGATTCTATTAATGAAATTGTCTACGAGAGAGAAAATATGAATACTTCTATACCAAAGCCTGCGCCAGTTGAAATTGATACAGTAATGGCCTGGTGGTACCCAGGTGAGCCGGCCTGTAGTGCTGTCACAGAGGCAAAAGCTCTGAATTTGGATATTGCAAAACCAGAATATTTCGTTATTCGTGATGGAGGAGTTTTTGAGTTCATGACCGAAGAAAAATACGGCTGTAATGGTTACTCAAAGGAAAATGTAGAAGCTGTCAAAAAACTAGCTGATAGACAATTTGTCATGGTGTCAGCTTCATATGCTCAAGACATGGATATCTTCTTGAGAACTGACGAGGAGACAAATCGCTACACAAATCAACTTGTTGCATTTGTTGTAGATGAAAACTTTACTGGTGTAGAGCTTGATTTTCAAGATATTAGAAATTAAAATACTGAAATATACACGCGCTACAAGGCTTTTGTGAACAGACTTGGTACGGAGCTACGCAAGAATGGAAAAGAACTAATGATTGATTTGCCGGCTGTGCGCTCGGTTTCTGAAGAAAACTGGTATGTCTTGCGAATGGCTGATTTAGAGCGTTTGCCGGTAGATTACTTTGTGATTATGGGGTACGACTATCAGTATGATCATGGGGTGGGCGAATCAGTAGCACCACTAGACTGGCTAACTGAGGTGGTTTTATTTGCTCAGCAACGTATTGAAGATGATTCAAAGCTTGTAATTGGCATACCTTCCTATGGGTACATTGGAAACCTGAGGACTGGAAAGATTGAGATTGTGACTGAAGAACAGGCTCGTAAGCATCCGCTTTATTCTCAAGCAAAAAGACAAGAGAAATCTCAGGAATATATGGCTAAAAACCAAACAGAAGTGTTGGTATTTCAGGATTCGGTGAGTATTGACGCAAAAATAGATACGGTAGCAAAAAATGGCGTAGGAAAAGTTTCTGTCTGGCATTTGGGAGGAAATCCAACTTTTCAAGACTAGGTACTAGACACAATCACTATTTTATGATATAAGTACGCCCATCACTATGGGAAAGATTACTTTTGATTTCAGCGCTCTTCTGAGCATGGTTTTGTTCACAGCAGCATATGCTTCGGTTGCGTATTTTCTGATTTCTTTTACGGAAAACATTGCGTATTTGATTGTATTTAGCTTGATGGCTTTTATTCTATACATCAATATTCTTCGCTATTTTATACTAGAAATTTGCTCATTGTCTCAAGCTCGGGTAACTGAACTGTTTAGTTACGTAATTATGTACGGTATTACAATTAGCGTACTCGTATTACCGTTATTTCTTGAGCCGATATTTGTCTTCGAGTCACCAACACTTCGTTTTTTCATTATTGGATTTGCAACGCTGCTTCTTGCCAAGTACTGCACATTTATGATTCTGGGCCCCTGGCACGACATTCGGCAAGGTATAAAGCATCGACTACATTTTGACCACTTAGAGTACAATCCGCTTGTTTCGGTAGTCATCCCTGCTTGGAATGAAGGTGTAGGTGTTATTCATACTATCGAATCTTTGCTACAAAGCACGTACCGAAATCTAGAAATTGTCGTCGTCAACGATGGTTCAACAGATGATTCAGATGAGAAAATGTGTGAGTTTTTGAAATCACATATGGTGAGTAAAGACAAAGACATTAAGATTCGCTACCGCTACCAAGAGAATACTGGTAAGGGAGGAGCTTTAAACCACGCTATCTCTATTTCAAGAGGAGAAATCATTATTTCAATCGATGCAGACTGTGCGGTTGATAAAGATGCTGTCGGTCATTTCGTAAAGGTTTTCAAAGACCCGGCGGTGTCTGGTGCAGTAGGAAATGTAAAAATTGGCAACCGAAACAATACTGTTGGGATTGTGCAATATTTGGAGTTCCTCTTCTCATTCTACTTCAAGCGAGCTGATGCTTTACTTGGCACTATTTATATTATCGGGGGAGCTGCTGGTGCTTTTCGAAGAAGCGTTTTTGACCAAATTGGTGGTTATAGTACTACCAATATAACAGAAGACATCGAACTTACGGTACGTATGCAAGATGCGGGTATGAAGATTGAGTTTGCGAGCGATGCGGTTGTCTATACCGAAGGAGCTAGTGACTTAAAGTCGCTCAAAAACCAGAGATTACGTTGGAAAAGAGGACGATTTCAGACGTTCTACCAGCATATGCATTTATTCTTTAGCACAAAAAAGCGCCACAATAAGGTTCTAACTTGGATTATTATGCCTTTAGCACTACTGCAAGAGATGCAGCTACTGCTTGAGATTCCATTCCTTATCTTCCTATATGTATTTTCAATTTTGAATTCAGACTTTAGTTCTTACTTAACAGGAGTGTTGGTGGTGGGATTAATGTTTGTTATTCAGTTTACTTTCTACGATAAGAGCACTCGACGTCTGTCATTTATTGCGCTCGCTCCCATTGGTTGGTTGTTGTTTTACGTAGCAACCTATGTTGAAGCCTGGGCTCTTATAAAGTCAATTGAGTCCTTTATTTTTAAAAAAGAGATTACTTGGCAGAAATGGGAACGAAAAGGAGTGGGGGTTTCTCGAGTTAAGCATTCATAAAATACATACGTATGGAATTTGTTAAAAATATTATCTGGTATCTAGTTGTACCAGTCACATGCATTGGATTGCTGGTAGTTCTTACTGGATTATTGCTGGTACAACGTAGTGAACTGCGACCTGAATCAACTTCTGAATGGTATCCAGGCGTTGGCTTTCAAAAACCGCATGAGATTAATACTTCGCAGTGGTTTCCGTACTATGGTGGTGGCGAGGGTGTTGATACTGTGATTGCTCACACAGATACTTCATTGAGAGTTTCTACAGGAGGCGACGGCGGTTGGTATGGAGCAAGAACTGACGTGTCCAACGTTTCGTTTACGGATTCATCAATTGCATTTTCTTTCCGTGTCCATGATTGGAATGAAGTAGATAGGTTGCTGGTTTTGTTTTCTTCTGATCAGTCTTTCGCTAGCTATTATGGCTTGAATCTGAAAAATTACTTTTCAAATCCTACCAGCGGTGAGTGGCATTCAGTTATTCTTGATAAATCAGAATTTTCTGTGATTGAAGGCGAACCATCCTGGAATCAGATTACTGACGTTGCTCTACGAGTGGTGCCTGTCCCAGGTGTGTCAACACGCGTTTGGTTTGATGATTTTATGGTTGTCCCTAAAAACAATTTACCAGCTGTAGTCACTTTTACCTTTGATGATGGATTTGCGAGTGTGATGGAAGCAAAAAATGTGATGGATATCTATGGTTATCAAGGGACTGCATACATCATTCCTGAATTTCTTGATACAGAAAAGTATTTAACCCAGGCACAGGTTGATGAGTTGGCGAGTGACGGCTGGGATATTTCTGGACATGGTAAAGATAATCTTGTTGACCTAAATCCGCCAGATGTTGATACGCAGTTGGCTGCGATGAGTGAGTATCTGAAGGCGGGTGAATATAAAGGAGCAAATCACTTCGCATATCCCAATGGTGGGTACAATGATTCGGTCCAGAGTCAGGTTTTGGAGTATTTTGAGAGTGCTCGTACCATTGATGGTTTTAGTCAGCCATCAGGATATATTTACCCGAAAAATGTGAATGCGGTAACGATTTCTTCAGTCACTCCTGTAATAGAAATTATTGATGAAATTAACCAGGCTGTTGGATCAGGCGGCTGGCTAATTTTAGTATGGCATGATTTCACGAACGATCCTCAGGCAGATGTTGAATACCACATTAGAGATTTTGAATGGGTGCTCGATTATCTAAGTCAAAATAACGTTGAAGTGCTTCCCTACAGTGTTGCGTACGACAGATTTACTGTTGCAGTAGAATAGCCTGTAAGAACTGCGCCTGTTGTACGTCAGAATTGGTATGATGCAACTAAAATCAACTCAATTGTTTTACTCGGTATATGTAAGCCTGCTCCTACTCGGTTTTTTACTCGTGCCAGCGGTAGCTCAGGCTGCTGAGCAAGAAGTAGGTGTGTGGGTACCGTGGTTTGGAGGAGAGGAGGCACCAAAAAGTGCCTTAGAGAATATTGAAGATATTGATGTTTTGTACCCGTTTACGTTTGAAGTTACCGCCAACGGCATACCAGTGAATAAGGTAGATTTTTCTGATCAAGAATGGAAAGAATTATTTGCAGAAGCTCGTGAGCGTGACATTCCAATTATTCCAACCATTGCCTGGTTTGATGGCGCTGCCATGGATCAGGTGCTTGGCAACGAGTCTTGGCGGTCAATCCACGTACAGCTGATAGCGCTCTACGCACGACTGTATGATGTGGATGGCATTAATATCGATTACGAACAAAAGCAGGCGTCAACTAAAGATGACTTCTCACTGTTTCTAGCGGAGTTAAACAAGGCATTGGGTACCAAAACCCTCACCTGTACTGTTGAGGCTCGCATGAGCCCAGAACGACGCTATAAGGATGTTCCTGCAGTCATTGAATACGCAAACGATTACAAGGCAATGAACAAGCACTGTGATGTGATTGAGATTATGGCCTACGACCAACAGCGAGCTGATATTGTACTCAATAAAGAACGACAGGGGGTGCCATATATGCCGGTGGCAGATGTTGAGTGGGTGGAAGATGTGGTTGAGCTCGCGCTTAAAGATTTTGATAAAGATAAGGTGATGTTGGGGGTGGCAACGTACGGACGAGCATGGGATGTAACAGTTGCAGTAGATTGGTACAAAGACTACACAAAAGTAGCAACTTTGAATAATCCACGAATTCAAGAATTATCAAAGAAATATGACTCGCCAATTGGGCGTTCGGAAGGTGGAGAGGCGGTAATAACCTACTTCCCTGAAGATTCTGTCTGGAAAATATTTAATCAGTTGCCAACTCCTAAGGGTACTCCTAAAGGCTTTGAGGCAGCTGCAAAAGCCCTCATGGTCGCCACCATTGCTGATATCGAACTCCCAGTCAGATTTATTACTTGGAGCGATGCAAAAGCCATTGAAGATAAAGTTGAGCTAGCTGAAAAGTACGGCCTAAAAGGAGTAGCTGTATTCAAAGTTGATGGGGAAGAAGACGAAGACATGTGGGATTTATTCTAACTTCAAAGAGCAGAACTAAACTAATGTGTAAAATACCTACCGAAAGTTCGGTGGGTATTTTTTATCTGGTAGTAAAACAAATCCGACTGAAGTTGATATACTGCAGATATGTATTTCGGGTTACTCGACTGTAATAATTTTTTTGTTTCGTGTGAGCGACTATTCCGGCCAGATTTAATCGGAAAACCCGTAGTGGTGCTGTCAGGAAATGACGGATGTATCGTTGCGCGCTCCCAGGAGATAAAGGACATGGGTATTCCGATGGGTGTCCCTTATTTTCAAGTAAAGGACATATTAAAAAAGCACGAAACTACATGCTTTTCATCACATTTTGCTCTCTATCGAGATGTATCTCGAAGGGTATTTGCAGTGATGCGTGAAGAGCTTGAGGTAGTCCAGCAGTATTCCGTGGATGAAGCCTTCTTTCAGTGTGATGGTCCAGATGCCTCCGTAGCACTGCGGGTGAAAAAAGCCGTAGAGTCCAGGGTTGGAATACCGGTCTCAGTTGGACTTGCTCCTACGAAAACACTCGCTAAATACATCAACTCAAAAGCCAAAAAGGGAGTTGGAGTGGCAGTATTTGATGCTGATAACTGGGAAGATGAGATGAAAAACATACCTCTATCCGCGATTTGGGGTGTGGGTGGTAGGATGGAAATGCAGTACAAAAAGCATACTCTCGTGTCAGTTCAAGATTTGGTTCTAGCTGATACAGAAAGGGTAAAAATACTCTTTGGGGTCCATGGGGTGCGCTTACAAAAGGAACTGTCTGGCATACCTATGTATTCACTGGGTGAGCAGGCTGAGCCACAGAAAAGCATTATGAGTTCTCGCTCATTTAAAGCACGCACTACCGAACTGTCTGTGTTGGCTGATGCGGTGGCGTACCACGTGCGTCACGCTATGGTTGATTTACGAGCCATGAATCAAAAAACTCAGTGTTTGCGGGTCTCAATTAGACCAAGTAGACATGGTGATTTCGTTTTGCGGGGAGGCTCCGCTGAGGTGATATTTGCTGCCCCTACTGATGATACGTTTCGTGTGCTTGAAGAAGCGCAGAAGCTTACCAAGAGTTTGTATGAGGCTGGGGTTCCGTATAAGAAGGTAGGTATAGTACTGTCTCATTTTTCCGCTTCGCAAGCTACTCAGCCAGCTTTATTTGCTACTGAAGCGCATGATATAAAAACCAATGAACTGATGCCGATTATCGATATGTTAAATAAGAAACTGCGGAAAGACTCGGTGGTTATCGGGAGCCGGCTTCATGGAGCTAAATGGCAAGCGAGAATTGACGCTCGGTCGCCGGCCTATACAACACAGTGGAAAGACATACAGACTGTCAAAGCGTAGTGAGAATAAAGTATTCGACATTTGTACTTAACAAAATCTATCAGTCGTGTCTTCAATTTTAATAAAATAGAGCTAATAAAATAGCGATTCTGGTACAACAAAAGCCAGTCCTAAAGAGTTATCAACAGCAGTTTTCGGACAAGAGTTAAAAGACTTAGTAAACTGTAATTAGATCGATTGAGGCAAGGTGAAAATTTATTGGCTGAGTTTTTCTCATAAATAAATCCAAACACCTCTCCACAAATCTCAATCGAGCATCTTTCGACACTTGAACAACGTAGAGAAAGATATTAGTTATTTAATAAATAAAAAATAAAACATGTTCGCAAAAACAACTAATGTTGGCTTTGCGCAACGACTGGTCGCGACAGTTGTTGCATGTGCAGTTGTAATGGCTTCTTATGGAGTCTATACCACAGCACAAGCAGCTAACCTCACTAATATTAGTGACACCTTATCAGACTCAGATGTAAGTGTTACTTCATCTCATACAATTGAGTTTGATGTACCAGCTGGCTCTGTAGGTATCCTTGCTGGAGATGATATTGTTATCACCTGGGATAGTCAAGATGATGGTGCAGGAGGTCAAGACTTTGGTGGCATCGCTGCTATTGTCGACAACTCAAACCTAACTTTTCAAGTTAATGGTGGAGGATTCGCAGCACCAACCTTTGTCGCATCAGACGGAGATTCAGTAACAATTGACGGCATTGCAGCCTCAGCGGGAGACACAGTAGAAATCGTAGTCGCGGATGGAGTAATTACTAATCCAGCTGTAACAGGTTCATTTGAAATTGAAGTTTCTGTTGCAAATGCTGACAATGACCTTGGTAGAACTCGTGTTGCAATCTTAGATAACGTTCTCGTTACTGCCGTAGTTAACACAGTTTTTGATTTTACAGTCACAGGACTTGCAACCTCTACAGCAGTAAACGGTACATCTACAACGGGCTCTACATCGCCAACTGAAATTCCTTTCGGAGTTCTCACAGCTGGACAGATTAAGACACTTGCTCAACAGTTAAATGTGCAAACAAATGCTCGAAACGGTTTCGTAGTTACTGTTGAATCAGATGGTGACTTACAATCTTCAACTGGAGCAATCATCGACAGTTTCACTGATGGTACTGATGTTTCTACTGCTGGTACATCATGGACTGCACCATCAAACGATGTAAACGATGAGCTTACTTGGGGTCACTGGGGTGTTACATATGATGACGATGCTACCGTGGACTTGGGTGCAAACGAATTCATTGCAGTTGCAACTACCCCACGAGAAGTGTTCTCACACGATGGTCCAGCTGATAATACAACAGCAAACATTGGTCAGACCATTGTTGGATACCAGATTCAAATCACACCACTTCAAGAAGCGGGAGATGACTACAATACAACACTTACATACATTGCTACTCCAACCTTCTAGTTCCTACGATTCGTAGCTCACAATGTAAAACAAAAAAACCTCTCAATATGAGAGGTTTTTTGTTGTATAAGTTCACCTCGCTGTGCATTGTGAAATTTCAGAAGCATCTTAAGTGGTATTATAGAATAATTATTTAGTTTATTTGCATACATATATATGTCTACCCCGATTTCGGTTTTTTTACGCTCTCTAACATTTATGCTCGCTCTGTCTGTGGCTGGTCTCTGGGGTGTAACAGTAGCTACTGCGCAAGAGGTGGGAATTAGTATTTCTCCTGCCACCGTTGAGGACACGCTCGACCCAGGTGTGAGTAGGCAATATGAGATATCAATCAAAAACCTGAATACTAATGAACAAACCTATTACCTCTACACTCGAAATATTTCTGGAGTGCGGGATGGTGGTGTGCCAACGTTTGCTCAGAGTAACTCAGAAATTACTGGATATGAGCTCGCTGACTGGATTAAACTCCCAACTAATGTCCTGACGGTACCTGGGCTTGAATCTACCTCTCTCACATTTGAAATGAATGTACCAAGCGATGCTTCGCCAGGTAGTCACTTTGGGGGAATCTTTATTTCGGTTGATCCACCAGAAATCGAAAGCAGTGGAGCTGCAGTTGGATATCAAGTAGCAAATATCATCAGTATACGAATCAATGGAGATATTATTGAAGAGGCATCTATTCGTCAATTTTCAACTGAAAAATTTCTCTACAGCTCTCAAAATGTAGATTTTACCGCTCGTATTCAGAACTCAGGAAATGTCCTGGTCCGTCCAACTGGACCTTTAGAAGTTTTCAATATGCTTGGGAACAAGGTAGGTACTGTTACTTTTAACGAAGAGCGGTCTGCAGTATTTCCAGGAGGGGAAAGAGAGTATGCAGACATCACCTGGACAGGTAATTCAGTAGGGTTTGGGAGGTATGAGGCTGTCTTGTCTGCTGTATACGGAGAGGATGGTGCGATTCGCACTATGTCGAGTACCGCATCATTCTGGATTTTGCCATTAAATATCATTGGACCAGCTTTTGGAGTGTTGGCGTTTATCTTAATCGTTGCTTTTGTGATGGTCAAAATGTACATCCGTCGCTCACTGGCTCACCTAAATCAAGGACGTCGCATGATTAATCGGCGCCGTAAATCAAACACATCAAGCTTACTACTATTGGTGGTGGTGATGCTCACGGTGACTTCACTGTTTATGATAATCCTGCTGGCATTATTTGCATAAATCCGTACTATTATTGTATGAGTTCCAAAAATTCTAATTACCACCGAGTGCTCAGAGTGTCAGCTTTGGTATGTGCTATTGCTTTGGTGTTTGAAAGCGGTCTTTTGTCAGAGTCTACAGCCGTTTTGTCCCAGAATACTCACTCATATCTCGCGAACGCTGTTGGTATGACCGTAGGTGTGGCCCCTACGGAACTCAACCAGTACACTGCGCAGCTGACCCAAAAAGAAAGAGAGCTCGATGCTCGGGAAGCAGCTCTAAATGAACGGGCTATTTCAGTGAATCTAGCAAACGCCGGCGAGTCGACAAATGATACGGCCACGTATTTGTTGGCTAGTATTTTATTTATCTTGCTGGTATTAATTTTGTTGAACTACATTCTGGACTATCTGCGGATGAAAGAACAGAATCTGGCCAAACCTGTGTAATGCCAACGTTTCTGCTCTAAGAGCAAGGTACAATATATGTATGTTTGCAGTGCGATATAATTTGGCACGATTTTTATCTATTTGTCTCGTCTCTTTTGCGGCAATCCTTTTCTTGAATGTGACAGAAGTACAGGCGATAAATATTTCTAACTACAGTGATACCCTTAGTGATTCCGCTCCTGGTGCGCCAGCAAATCATACTTTGAAATTCACAGTCCAGACTGATATACCAGCTAGTAGTCAGATTGAAATCACGCCCCCTCCAGGCTTTGTGGTACTGAACGACCCTGGTTTTGCTGAACGAAATGTAGAGCTGAGAGTAAATAATGTAGTCCGTACTGCGTCGGCAGCGGTTGCGTCACCTGGTGT
>CAYGOP010000019.1:0-18708 GCA_964351645.1 uncultured Candidatus Saccharibacteria bacterium
TTGAAAACCGTTAAGGGTGAAAGCTCTTCGAGGGTTCGAATCCCTCTCTCTCCGCAGAATTAAGGCCCGCATTAGCGGGTTTTAATAATGTGAAGAGAGAGGGCGTAGCTTTTAAAAAAAAGAGTGACGCGATTTGAAAAGGTTGCCAGCAATTTTGGAACAAAATGGCGACAACCTGTACTGAACATGTAATGTTCGAATCCCTCTCTCTCCGCTTTAAGAAAAATATCAGGATTCTTTCCTGGTATTTTTCTTTATTTCTGCAAGGAATGAGAAGCAAGATGCTGGGAGTGAAGCGTGCAGTAAATCCCCTTCTCTCTCCGCAGTAAGAAAAAACACCTATCAGGGTGTTTTTTCTTCAAGCGTCTCATCCACAACAAAAAAAGAACCCACGGAATGGGTTCTTTTTTGTTACTTAGCTGCTTTTACTTGAGCAGTGAGTCGTGACTTCTTTCGAGCAGCAGTGTTATCTTTGATAACTCCTCGCTTCGCTGCTTTATCAATTGCCTTGTAGGCTTTTGGTAGCAACTCTTGGGCTTTTTTCGCATCACCAGTAGTGACTGCTTTTTGCACCTCCTTTACTACGTCTTTCATTGCCCCCTTTCGGCGCACGTTGAACACCTGCTTACGCTTGGATACTCGATGTGCTTTTTGGGCTCCTTTTGTAATTGGCATAATATCTATCTAAAGTGCGAGTACTGTACCGTACAGACCCAAAAAAGGCAAGTGTATTCAGTTCATGGTAGGCTTGGTACAATTAGTTAATCATGATTCGAACACTCACCGGAACCATTACCCACGCCAGCGCTCAATCTGTTGTTCTTGACGTCAGAGGAGTTGGTTACTTAGTTGGTACTCCAAACACTGATAATAGCTTACGGACTGACGACACTGTCACTCTCCACACCTATCTCGCTGTGCGAGAAACAGCACTCACTCTCTTTGGCTTCACGAGTGCAATGGAATTAGAGATGTTTGAACTACTGTTGAATATTCCTAAGATTGGCCCTAAGTCTGCTTTACAGATTCTGACTCAAGCCACTCCAAATATCTTAATCGAAGCGGCTCAAAAAAGTGACGCTGTCTACTTACATAAAATTTCTGGCATTGGAAAAAAGACCTGTGAGAATGTTGTGCAGTATCTGCACGGAAAAGTAAGTGGGTTTGAATCACACCCAGACGTACCAAAAGATAGCTTCACCCAAACCCAAACAGATGCCATTGATGCCCTGGTCGCACTTGGGTACGACCTATCAACAGCCCGAGACACCATTAAGCACTTGGCTGATAAAGATTCCACCGTCAATTCGCTGGTCACGCAAGCACTCAAACACATTCAATAAAACCACCCCTCAAGGGGTGGTTTTATTCTCTTCTCTATCGTTGCTTCCTAAATCTCTTCGAAGTCTGGTACCACTTCCACCACTACGTTTTCAGTAAAGGTAGTGTTCGTGATTGGTTCAGTACACGTAAAGACAAATTCACTGGTACTGGTAAGTGGGTTCGTGGTGTATGAATCCGTATGTCCTGAACCAGTTGAGATGGTATCAAATGACTGATTAAGTCCACCTGCTCCACGCACCGTACAGTTCAATCGATAGGTCACGTTCACTGACCAATTGATGTTGGCTGTTTGTCCAGACCGAATCACTTCCCGGTCCGCGTTGATGTCCATTGGTGGACGTGGTACCGGAAGCGTAATCTCGGTACAGTTTTCGTTGTTCGCAAAGTTGGTTGAAGCTTCTGGATAATTTGGAGAACCATCTAAGTTCACTTGGGCACAGAGTTGGTGGGTACCAAATGGAATATTTGCGAAGGTTCGAGTCAAGGTTGGTGAATCTACGTCAGTCGCAGTGATTCCCCCATTAAAGTACCCAACGCCAGTTGCCTCATCTCCCAAGAGCAAGGCTGGCATCAAAGCGAGCGTTGCTTTGTATGAGATGTTCTTCCCTGACGGTAGGTCTCCTGGTCCAAGGTTTTTAATCACCATCAATGCATCGATTGTATCGTAGGTACCGTCGACATTATTTTCTGGACCGTTGCTCCTGCCTGGGCTTTCAGCTGCGAGGTCTACCGCTGGCATACAGAACCCGTCAGGTCCAGCAATGAATCCGTCTGGGGCAGTTCCCATGAGCAGAGTGGTGGTATCTCGACATTCGCCGGAGTCGACGAGGAGTTGAATATCAATCTCTGTAACTAACGGAAGAGATAAGAGTACTGAACTCGTATCAGTCAGTCCATCTACTCCTCTTCCACATTTTATGGAGAACTCGGTTGTGGTAGCTACACTGCTATTTAGGAATCCACGGACACTATTTCCGAAATACCATTGGTAGGAACCGACTCCGGCCACGGTCGCATTTGCATTTTGACAATAGGTTGTATTTTCACTCATCCACAGCATTGGAACATTCGTGAAACCATCCACATCATCAATCGGCACGGCCACTGAACCACCATTTCCTGCTCCAAAGTATACGGCGTCAAAATTACACTCTTCTGCTCCTGTCGGAGTATCGCACTCAATGGTAATCAAATCTCCGTCGTCTAAATCGATTCCGAGAGCAATCGCTTTCACTTCTTGGGTTCCGCTATCTGGATTCGGACCAGTGGCAAACATACTATTGGTGGTCCAACCTCCAACCAAACCATCACTTTCAGTATAAAGACGATAGGTAGATTCTCCATCATTTGTATCATAGTAACTGACATGAATATTGTACGTATCACTCTCACCAAACGGATGGACAAAAGGGAAAGAAATGCTATTTCCTACTGAGCCCGCAGGTGTTCGGAGCACACTTCCTGATTTATAGAAACCAGTGTTTGAAACATTATTATCCCAAATTCCATCTCTATCAATTCTGTACGCATTTCCATACATATAGGTAACTGGTGCTGGCGCAGGTATCAAGGAGTCTTCAGCGAGTACAATAACACTCGCCAGCTCAGTTCCGTTTGCTCTTTCATCTGGTGTACCTAGATTCACATCGTACTCTCGTCGACAATCCATTTCCAGTCGAGTTGATTCAGCAATATATGCCACATATGTTCTATCACCATTCCCTCTTCGGTTATACGTATGTTTCAGAGTCCAACCATCTAAGTCGTATCGAATATCATACAAACCAGATACTGGGTTAAATTGGTACGCATATTGGTAACAGTAGTCAGCGTTCGCCACTGTGGTATCAACAGAGATAAGTGCTGTACCAGTAATAGCATTTCGATACGCTGGATTCGGAGTGGCAGTTGCAGAGGCAGTGACTGGCGGCAACGTCGTTCTATCGGCTACCCCTTCACCGTCAAAGATAACAAGCACTCGGTTCAAAGTTGAGGTAGCCGGGTAATCAACTCCATTTAAATTAACTGCACCACGTGTACATCGCACCTCGAAGTCTGTTGTAGTTGCAATTCGAATACTGTTAAAGGTACCGACTGTGTGACTTTGCCACTGTCCCCAGCCTGAAGGATTCGGTGCAAGGTCGCCGTTTGCATAATACGCACTATAGAAACAGTTAGACACCCCAACTGAATTGAACCGTACATCAGCTCTCCCATACCCATACAGCGGATCCGGATTTACAACTGGAGTATTTGTCCAGATGTTCACTACCGGTGGCACTGGCGGAGGTGGGTCGACAACAGTTAAAGTAATTGACCCGATTTCGCTTGCTCCGGTAATAATATTGGTGCACTCAATATAGAAAGTAGTGGTTCTATCAATACTTGGGTGTGGCCAGCCACGGAAACGAACCCAACCATCTGGCTGGTTTTTACTGCGGTACTCGCTACCAAGATTGGCATAGTATATTCTATCTGGATTCTCTTGCACCATCCACACATTGCTACACTCAGTGGCAAATTGTGAATCCCAGTAGACATCAACCTCACCGAGGACTCCGGTCGTAGGGTCGGTAATCCGGCTCTCTCCTTGTGGAAGTGACATGGATACAATTGGATTTGTTGCTACAGAAGCTGTATCTGACACACCAGTACAACTCATACTATAAATAGTACTCGCTCCGGTTGGAGGAACCTCACTCAAACCTGGAATAGCGTTAACCGGCACAACTGAAGTGTCAATTGTTTGAATTACCGCACCGTTACGCTTTAACTGACAATTAGATAACGAGCCATCTAAATACCAATCAATCTGTACTTCCTCACCGTCGATAATAGTGGCATTCTCAGAACCGTTCACGGTCACAATTACGGTCGGTCCGGTAGTCGCACTTACTGGTGTAAATATTCCTAAGAATAGAAAGAGCGCGCTCGTTAAGAGAAAGACTTTGGAAACCTTCATATCTATAGTAGTCATACGCATAAAATTATTGTAATTCATTTACATTCTTGCCCACTGATAAATCCTCCTCGGGATGCAAACGCCGCAGCATGAGGTACATCAAGAGTGCAGCAGCTATCACAATAGCGGCGTAGAAGTAGAATGAGTTTCCGGTTGAGTCTGTAGCAGGAACACTCACTGGCACTATATTGTCTGGACCACCTTGGCAGTCTTCGTTTTGACATTCAAGGTTGAATGAAATAGTTTGCACTGGAGTTAAAAATACCTCTGTTTCCCCTGTCAGTTGAGCTACCTCTACCCCCTCATCTCCAATTACTGACGGGAATCTTTCTTGAAGTAACGTAGCAGACACAAATGATGTCTCTAGATTGAGCCCAGGTCGTACAGTAATGTATGATTTTTGTATATCTTCGGTTCTCACTTCTGAAGAAAACACCACGCTTTCCCCGTCTAACACCTCAACTTCCATGCCTAATGTTTCAATCACACCTGCTATCCCTGCATCTTTACCAAGGTAGCTAATACACCCAATAATATCGTTGTCAGCTCGAATCACATCATCCTTTAAACCTACCCTTGAAAGATACGCCCATGATTCTGTAGCTTCACCCTCCCCTACTTGGACCGGAATGTACTCAACCGGTTGAAACGTATCTTTTGTAACAAGGGCCGCATACACAGAATACTTGCCGGACTCAGTAAATCTATCGATGAGCTGTGTCTGTCTAGCACCAGATGGAACTAACTTGATTGAATCTTGCACTTGCTCTCGTACTGCTGCTCCAAGCGGAACATCTCCCTGACTAATAACAACCACCATTGAGCTGTTTATCACTGGGGTGGTATTTTCATTTGTAGTGGACACTTGTACTTCAATATTTTCATTTTGTGGCACAGTAACAGTTTGACCACTTGAGGTGTTGCTGTTTACTGACACCACTACATTTACAGTGTTTTCCTTAGGAGTTGATTTCACAACAGCGACAGAATCATCACTATCACCTCGCAACACGGACCCAAGCACACTCGCTTCATCGCCTTGCATAACAAAACTACGAATACTATATTCGCCAGCCGGCAAACTAGAGGCATCTATTGTTACCGGTACCTCTGTGCTACCTCCCCCTGGAAGTTGATACATTCCTTCTGAGACAAACCAGTAATCGGGAATAACTTGGCTGTCACTTGAAAACACCCCTAATCCGACCCTAAGTCCAGAGAGGGTGTACGAAGACGTGTTTCTGAGCGTGAGTGATGAAACGAAATCAGTATCAATACGAATTTCTTCAAAATTATTAAAACTAGCGATAGCAAAGCCGTCGATTGGACACTGAGTGGCCTCACTACTCCCGACCGGAGCTGATATTGGAACATCCACTCTGTCAGACTGGGCCACTAAAGCAAGGGCTGTTTGGGAGGTGTAATAACTAAGTCCAAAGATGGACGCCGCAACTATGGAAACCATAGTTGCAAAGGAACTGATTTTTTGTAAATACATAATGAAAATAATTGAAAGAAAGCGACTTATTGTAATCATACCTCGGAACCACATTTCCATATTTTGTTATACACAATACATGTATCTACTCGTCACGTGCGAGGGGTAAAAAATCATCGTATACTAGGAAATATGAATACGGTCAGACAACTACTAAAGCGCATCATTCCCAAGAAAGTCTTTACTACCCTACAACCGTATTACCATTACTCACTAGCGTACGCCGGAGCGGTGAAATATAAACACCCTTCACGAAACATCACTCTTATCGGCATAACGGGCACAAAAGGAAAATCTTCTACGACTGAAATTCTCACTCGTATATTAGAAGCTGATGGCAAGAAAGTGGCTTCACTCTCAACTATTCAATTTAAAATTGGTGAAAAAGTTGAAAGAAACCTATTTAAAATGACCATGCCGGGACGGTTTTTTGTGCAACAGTTTTTACGCGAAGCGGTTGATGCCGGATGTGAATACGCAGTGGTTGAAATGACTTCAGAGGGAGCCAAACAATTCCGTCATAAATTCTTGGAGATAGACACGCTTATTTTCACCAACCTGTCTCCCGAGCATATTGAATCTCATGGTTCGTTTGAGAAATACAAGCAAGCAAAGTTGCTCCTTGCACAGGCTGTTGAGGAATCAACCAAACGACCGCGCTCACTAGTTTCAAATATTGATGACGAGCACGGGAAAGACTTCTTGAGCTTTGCAGTTGAACACAAACTCCTCTACTCACTCAAAGACCTCACTTTGTATACACTCCACAAAGACAGCATCAGTCTTGTGCTGGACAATGTAACCATTCGCGTTCCTTTAGTAGGACTATTTAATGTCTACAACACACTTGCAGCCATTACGTACGCACAAAGTATTGGTGTTTCTCTTAAGACCATACAAGACGCCCTTAGAGACCTCCCCGGCATTGCTGGTCGTGTACAACACATTGAGTCGCCAGCCAATTCACAAAAGAAAGTCACTGCAGTGGTCGACTACGCTCATACGCCCGATTCTTTACAAAAGTTTTATGAAGCATTCCCTGACAAAGTAAAAGTGTGCATCTTGGGAAATACTGGTGGTGGACGCGATACTTGGAAACGACCGGAAATGGGAGCGATTGCTGAAAAATACTGTAACCACATCATTCTCACAAATGAAGACCCGTACGATGAAGACCCGCAAAAAATTGTAGACGAAATGAAAAAAGGTATGTCAGAACAGGCCTCAGTTGAAATTATTATGGACCGCAAAGAAGCCATCCGTCACGCGATTCAAACAGCACCACCTGAAGGATACGTGCTTATCTCTGGCAAAGGAACTGATCCATTTATCATGGGACCAAACGACACCAAGATTCCTTGGAGTGACGCGGAGGTAACGAAAGAGCTCTTGAGCGAACTACCAACCAAAGAAACTGAAGAAACGGTTTTGTAACTGCACCATCCATTCGTCATTTAAGAATGAGGTTGAAATATGCACATAGGTCGCCGTGATATACAGCTGGTAGTCAAATAATACCTGCGTGAATGCCGGTGGCTCTGGTTGAAAAAAGTAGTACGCTCCAACGAGAAACGGGAGAAGCACCAAAGTATTATGAATAAGAAAATTTCGAAATGGTACTCTCCCCCGTTTTTTCATTTCAACTATATAAAATAGAAGCCAGGTCATAAAGTGGTACCCAACCACAAACAAATACATATAAATGTAAGCTGGCTGCCCAAACACAAACACCACTCCGGTTATAACAGTTAGGACTACCAGCAAGAACAGCGCCAATTTTGTTAAACGATACTTAATCCACGCAACACCCAAAGTAATCAAACTCAGTACAAAACCAATCCAAAATACCTGAGTAAAACGCTCAAGGCTTAAATAGTATCGTTCAAAAATATACGTCACCCAAAAATTATTTAGGTCTGCGAACTGTAGATACCTATCAAAGAAGAATGTTTTATCTGGAATTGAATAGGTTAAAAGAGCAATCACAAAAATTGCCAACGCGGCTAGATAAAGCAACGGGACCATATGCCCTGTCTGTCGAGAAATTAAAGTTTGCTCATTGAGTAATCCATGGAACAAGAAGTATAAAAAACCCAGGAATAACGCAGCCACAAATCCTGCATAATAAAAAAGTACGTACGAAAAAACAATTGAGAACAAGGTGAGGAACCCAAAGGTACAGAAATACTTCCAGGCGTCAGGCTTTCTCAAAAATCCTCTCAGCTGGTAATAAAAACCAAGTAAGAAGTGACCATAGCCAAAGACTACAATTGAAATTAAAATCGCTTGCCATTGTTTGGTGGTATCGCCGAAGAAAAAATACGTAACTGCTATGCACGTGAATACCCCAAGGAAGCTAAGTAATTTATTTGTAACGTAGGTTTGCATACTTATTATTTTGGAATATAGGTTTGATTGACTGACCACCTGCTCCCTGATATTACCGTAGCAGGAGTGCTGATGAAACCATTGGGCGCAATGACCTGACCAGACACATGACTACCGGCACTCACTATATATTGTTGATTCCAAATCGCCTGCACCCGCAACATACTGTCGAGATTTTGCCATAAGATGTGTGATTCATGGAACCAAGCGTGTGAAATTGGATGAGCAATAAACGGCACTTCCCCCCTTTCACTGAGGATGGTTCTCACTCCTTTGGGAGACACACTCTCGAAGCAAAACAATACCCCTGGTGAAGTTTGAGAATATTCAGACTGACTGGTCTTTGCCCCCACTTCAAACGCAATGTCTTTAGAAATTTTATCAGTGAGTTCTCCATACCCAAATAGATTTAGTACTCCGACATAGAGAGTAGGCATAAATTCTCCTTGAGGAACTAAATATCTCTTATGAGATTGGTCTACCGTATTTTCAAGACCATTGTATATGTATGACTGCAAAACAGTCGCTCCGTCTGACTCAGCCCGACTCGTGTCAACAATCACTGCATTTGGATTACCATGCTGAAACCGAAAGAGTGCCTTGGTTTGATTCGGATTTTGAGATTGATTGAAATAGCGAGCATCTTCTGGAAGTAAAATATAATCAGGCTCAAGCTCTAACGCAGCACTCATGGCCGCTTCTAGTTCTTGTCGAATAACCTGTGCTCCTTCTGGGGTACGAATTTGATTGGGTGGAAATTGAGTATCGATGGTGACGACATGGTAAGCATTACCTGTTTCTTGTACACTAGATACAACGGGAATAAAGCCCACCACATACACCAACCCAATAATACTAACCAACCCCACCGGTCTAAGTAAGCTTTTTCTCCTCATCCATACCAGCATTGTTGCAAAAGCCACAATCGCTACTCCTAGTGAGTACATTCCATACACTCCCGAAATAAATATAAATAGAGTATGTTGCGCGAGAAGATATCCCACAAAGCCAAAGCTAAAGGCAGACGTTATCACTCCCCCCTGCCCAATGGTGACAATGGAAAAAAAGAGTGAACCAAGCACTTCGCTCATCACCCACAGAAAAGGAATACACACCATTAACACTTTAAATCGTACGTAGGTATCTACTATTTTTGTGCCCACACTAAACAAAACCCCGCCCACGCCCAGCCATACAGCAGCTGTGAACCAATATAAGAAAATCAAGACTAATTGTACTTTTCCTAAATCAAACGCCAGCCACTCAACCGGATAGACAGACCAAAACCAAACCAGTGCACAGGCATATTTTATCGTCCATGCAGTGAGCGACCCAAGGACGATTTTTTTCCAACCGACAGTGACCAGCGACAGGTGTATACAGTAAGCTATTCCAACCACACCTAAAATCCACAGTGCAGGAAAGATAAAACCAGCACCAAGCAACAGTCCGGACAGGACCCACTGCAGAAAATTATTCTTTTGCAAGAATTCCATAATACAAGACTACTCCAGCTGTGACTGACACATTTAACGATTCTTTTTTACCCAGCATCGGTAACTCTATTATAGTATCAGCCGCCTCCAAGATTTCTTTCGACACACCTTCTACCTCATTCCCCATCACATAGGCTACGGCTGAAGGTTCTCTAAAATCAGAAATTACTTTTGATTCACTCGATTGCTCTACCGCCACAATACTCACCTTCATCTTTTTCAACTCGGTGAGCACTGCTGTACTGTTTTCAAAATGCACCCAAGGGATATATTCACTGGCGCCAAGTGAGGTTTTTTGTATCTCAGTCTGAACTCTCCCAAACCTATCAATTGGTGTTGGTGTGTGGCCAACTAAAAATATTTTTTCTACTTTTGTTGCATCCGCTGTACGAAACATAGCTCCCACATTGTAGGCACTACGAATATTTTCTAATACCAAGTATTTCATATATGCCCATAGACTAACAAATGGCTTAGACTATAGCTAGAAACGGTTTGATTTTATATTGCAACGTGTTATAGTTTTGCCACTTTGTGAAAACAAAGCGATAAATATATGCGCCCTTGGTCAGGGTAGCGCAGACAGTATCCCACACTCTCTGCCCCTTGATTAAGAAATGGTAAGTTACATAAAAAATATGCGCCCTTAGACTAATTTTGGTAGCTTGAGCAGTACCCCGTACTTCTCAACCCTTCATTAAGAAAATGGTACGTTATATAAAATATGCGCCCTTAGCTCAGTTGGTAGAGCGGCTCCCTTTTAAGGAGATGGTCCAAGGTTCGAGCCCTTGAGGGCGCACACAGCTTAAAAATAGCTCTGTTCCAATTGGAACAGAGCTATTTTTTACTTTCCAAGAGTAATGTCTTGAATACATTCCCTACTACCCCAATCAAGAGCCCAAGCAATAGCAATCCAACAAAACGAGTCAGGACGAAGAAAAATTCCCCGAGTTGAGTTGCTGGTTCTACCACTGGAATACCAGCCATGAATACTTTCAAAGACCACCACATACCAGCCGGAATACTGACAAAGGCTGAATGGGTTCCTTCGACTAAATACATCGCTGTACCCGTCAGTAATAATGCAAACAAAAGTGTTGCAAAATAAATAACAATATTTAAAGACAAGATACTCATATTCTCATCAGCTACCATTCCCGAACGAGATATTTTTGCCAACCGTAACATCCGCAACATCCGAATAATTCGCAGTGCTCGAGCTGACTTCAAAAAAGTAAAGTTACCGAGACCAAAAATAGTTGGCAAAATCGCTACCAAATCTACAACCCCAAAAAAACTCAGTGAGTACTTCCATTTTGGCTTACTGACCGACAAGCGGCCAATATATTCAAAGGTAAAAAAGACCACTGCAAACCACTCAAGAAATACAAAAACTATTTGATACCCACTTAAAGAAGGGACTGTTTCCAGCACCAAGCTAACAATTGAAATAATCGTGAGGAGCGCAAAAAAAAATCATTCGCAATCCGATACTCTTTTGAGTGCTCATCTTTGAAGACTTTTTTGAGAGAGAAGCTCATATCTGCATTATAGCTATAGCGTGAGCACCCATTCCTCTAACGCAATATCCATATCACGCTGTCCAGCATGCCCAGCATGATACAGCTCGAGTAATGAACGAGACAACTTCACCACCTCATCAGGTGAAAAAATCGCCAGGGCACGTTTTGCTTTATTGTAAGGAAAATCCTTCATACCTGCCTCCTCTGCATTGCGCGTAACTGAAGCTAAACGCAAACTCTTTAACTGCCACCACAACATTCCGATAATTTCCTCTTCTCTGAGTCCATTCAAGCGTGCCTCTTGTAACAAAACCCATAGCCGGCGTTTGTCTTTTTGTGCTAGCGCTTCAGCCATGCTAAACATATTAAATCGTTCACTTTTTTCTGCAGCAAACTCCTCACTAACACTTGCGTGTTTTCCGTACGCTTTTTTTGCTGGTGCCAGCAGTGCTCCTTCAAGAATAATGAAAGTATTTGGTGATTCACTGAGTTCATTTAATGAACTTTTAACTTCTTCGAAAAACTCTTCATTCTCAGATGGAGTATCCAGCACAAACCACTCCTCTCCCCCAAACAATGATGAGGCGCCAAGAGCATCAGCCACCTGGCCAGGCGCAAACGTCTGAGCATCCAGTGTCGTTACAGTACCCTCCGGAGAAAGATTCTTGGAAATATATTCCGTTGCAGCATCACGTACCCGCTGTCTATCTGTTCCAAAATACACGCAATACATATTAATTTAATTTTTCCATTTCATTCCAATTCTTTCCTGCTTTCACTTCAGCAATCAATGGAACTCCAAAGGTCTCCTTATCAGCTAGCACTCCCTCCAATAAAGACACTAGTTCTGGGACAATGGTTTTCACTTTTTCAGATTTAATTTCAAACACGAGCTCGTCGTGCACCTGCAGCAGCATGCGCACATCATCAGACTGCAAACCTTCTATATAGGTATGAATATCTCGCATGGCAATCCGCATACAATCAGCCGCGGTTCCTTGAATGGGTGCATTAATGGCCATCCGTTCGGCTTGCGCGCGGATAAATGGAACACTAGAAGAAATACCTGGAAAATGCCGTCGCCGGCCAATCAGTGTTTCTGTGTATCCATGTTCTAATGCGTAACTTTTTGTTTCCTCTAAATACTCAGCTAAGCGAGTAAACGTATTGAAGTAGGCATTTAAAAACTCTTGAGCTTCAGCTCGTGGCGTATCTTCTCCCAAGTTTGCTCGCAGGGCATTTACTCCCATGCCATACAAAATACCGAAATTAATCACCTTCGCTTTGCGTCGCATATCTGGAGTTACGTCATTCGCATCAACTTTAAACACGCGAATTGCTACTCCCGTATGTACATCTTCTCCACGCCTAAAGATATCAATCATACTTGGGTCCTGAGACATAATAGCCGCAATCCGGAGTTCAATTTGCGAATAATCGATAGCAACTAATTCATACCCCTCCTTAGCCACAAACGCTCCGCGAACCAACCTCCCTTCTTCAGTACGAATCGGAATATTTTGGAGATTTGGATCCTTACTCGCCATCCGACCAGTTGCTGCTCCAGTTTGAATTAAAGTGGAGTGAATCCGACCATCGCTTCCAACCATCTCAGGGAGATTATCAATATAGGTGGACACCAGTTTTTGTAACTCTCGGTACCGCAATACATCAGCAATAATTGGATGTTCGGCTTTTAGTTTTTCGAGCTCAGACTCTTTAGTTGAACGTTGACCGCCGGCAGTCTTTTTCGCGTTTTTTGGCTTTAGCTCTAATGTATCAAACAGAATCTCCCCGAGCTGCTTTGGTGAATTAATATTAAATTCAGTGGTAGCGTGCGCATAAATACTTTTCTCTAATGCAGTTAATTCTGTATGAAGTTTTTTAGAAAGAGTTCCGAGATACTTCACATCCAACGCAATCCCGATGTCTTTCATTTTTTTCAGCACCACAATCAAAGGTAATTCAATGTCTTCATAGATTGACCATAATCCTTCGGCTTTTACCTTTTCTTCAAGGGCTTTTTTAGTATCAGAAAAAGTCTTTGTCTGTAAAAATGAGCGACCATAATCAATTACATCTTCATAATCTGCGTTCGTTCGTTCGCTCTCTAGGAGCCACAGTAAAATCGCTGCTTGTTGCAACTCATTATCAGATACTTTTTCAGCCTCCACCGAATCATCTACTAACACCACATCAAACAACGTTTGGATGCGACCGGTCATGTTTCGGAAACCAAACTCACTAAACAGATTTTGAATCCCTTCTACATCAGCATGTTCACGCCATTCTGTTGAATCAAGTTTAAATTCATCCAATGCATCAATTCGAATGGTTGCGAGCATTTTCGAAAACTCAGCATCTTCTTTCCCCTCTTTCAGCAACCCAATAATGCGCTTGGTAATTCCAGCATCTAAAAATTGCTGTTCGTCTTTCTCTAGTTTTTTATATATTTGTTCAATCGAACCAAAGGTGGTGATTAATGTTGTAGCTGTTTTTTCACCAATGCCACGAATACCGGGAATATTATCTGAAGCGTCTCCGCGCAAACCTTTGTAGTCAATTACCATTTTTGGACCAAACCCAAAGCGGTGTTTAACCGCCGTCTCATCATAAATAACTGTATCGTTTAAACCTCGTTTAAGAGTAAACACCTCAACACGCTTCTTATCAATACATTGCAATGTGTCCATATCACCGGAGGCAATCACTACGTGCAAGTCGGAGTTTTCCTTCGTGAGATGCGCAATCGTACCCAGCATGTCGTCAGCTTCAAACCCTGGTTTCTCAAAAATCGGAATACCAAAGTATTTAAAAATGTCACGAGAGCGATTAATTTGTGCAATGAGTGCTTCATCTGTTTTTGAACGTCCTGATTTATAAGCCTCGTATGCCTCGTGACGATATGTTGGTTCAGGTAGGTCGTAACACGCCGCAATATATTGTGGCTTAAAATCTTCAATAATTTTCAAGAGCATGGTTGTCACTCCGTAGAGTGCTCCAGTTGGTTCACCAGTCGGTGAAGTGAAATCAGGGAGTGCGTGATACGCTCGATGCAAAATTGCATGGGCGTCCAGAAGGACAAGAGTTGGTTTTTTTGCTGCAGCCATTAATAGGTAGTATACGGTGTCAAAGAAGGACCGGCTATTGCTCTTTTCCAGGAGTTATTGTCACTCTTCTTTTTTCGTCAGGCAAAATGGTGAACTCGAGCTTCCAGGCTGATTCTGGAATGACACCTTGAATCAACTCTGGCCATTCAATACAAGAAATAGTATGTGGCTGAGTGATTACTTCTTGAATATGTAATGGAGCAACTTCAGACAAGGATTCAATTCGGTACGCATCAATATGCACGAGAGTTTTAAATAGCACATCTTGAGTCTCATATTGTTTCATAATGGTAAAGGTCGGACTCGCAATAGTTTCAGACACACCTAATACCTCGCCTAGACGCTGAGTGAATGCGGTTTTTCCTGCTCCCAAGTCACCCTGCAAACACAAGATACGGTTTTCAGACCCAGTAACCTGCAACAACTCCTGAGCAAGCGTTTTGAATTCATCTGGGTCTGTAATAATCCACTGGTTTTTCATACCGATGACTATACCAACCACACGTCTTGGAGTAAATAAAATAAATGAGTGCGTGTTATTATGATGAGCATATGGTTCAGTTTAATGATGATTTTTCAAATGCAAAAATGCTTGGCTTGCGGACGCAAGAAGAAGAGCGTTTGGTGCAAACAATGGCTCCCCAATACGGATTTGAGTATATAAACCTCAAAGGATATACCATCAATCCAGAGGCTCTCACTATTATTCCAATGAGTATGGCCAAGGCGGCTGAAGCAGCTGGCTTTGAAATCAATCAAAAAACATTCTCTGTAGCAGTCAAAAACCCTAACTCTCCTCGAGTAAATGAACTCGTTGATTATCTACAAGCAAAAAGATACACCGTGGTTATCTACATGTGCTCAAGCCAGAGCCTAAAACATGCGTGGGAAAGATATGATGATGTTACAAGTTCAACCGCGGAGAAGAAAGGGGTGTTCGAAATTAATACCGAAGACATCAAGCGTTTAACTGACCGTATTAAAGACAAGTCAGATGTACTGGCTATTTTGAAAGAGATTAACGGGGTCTCAAACACTCGCCGAATTTCTGAAACTCTTGAGCTTATCTTTGCTGGTGGTCTAGCACTGCGTGCATCTGATATTCACATCGAACCAGAGGAAACTGGGGTACGTTTACGATACCGGTTTGACGGTGTGCTACATGACATTGTCGATCTCGACTCATATATCTTTGCCCGTTTAATGTCGCGACTAAAACTCCTATCAGGAATGGTGCTTAATACACGAGCTGAAGCACAAGACGGCCGATTCACGTTTGATGTTGGAGAACGAGAAATTGAAGTTCGGTCCTCAATCATTCCTGGGGCCATTGGTGAATCCATCGTAATGCGTCTCCTTGACCCTTCAGTAGCCAGCTTTACCATGGATAAAATCAAACTCAATAAATGGATTGAGAGTGCCCTTCTGCAACAACTGAAGAAGCCAAACGGTTTGATTATCACGACTGGTCCAACCGGTTCAGGAAAAACCACAGCCCTCTATGCTTTTTTACAACAAGCGCACAGTGAAGGGGTAAAAATTATCACTATTGAAAACCCAGTTGAATATAAATTAGAAGGTATCGTCCAGACTCAAACTGGAAAAGATTATGATTTCTCATCTGGTTTGCGAGCAATTTTGCGACAAGACCCTGACATTATCATGGTGGGAGAAATTCGTGATCGTGAGGTGGCCGAAACAGCCATTCACGCTGCTCAAACTGGGCACTTAGTGTTCTCTACCCTACACACCAACAGCGCTGTTGGTGGCTTTCCTCGACTAATGGACCTTGGAGTTGATTCACGCATCTTTGGGAGCTCACTAAATATTATCCTCGGACAACGACTGGTTCGATTACTCTGTGAACACTGCAAAGGAGGCTATGCACCTGAAGGTCAAGAGAAGCAACTTATTGAAAAGGTGATGTCACAACACCCGCACCCAATTGAAATTCCGCAGCCGTTGCAGATTTACAAAGCAGTTGGTTGTGAAAAATGTGGAGGCACGGGATACAAAGGCCGGATTGGTATTTTTGAAGGTATTATTATGGACGAAGCAGTAGAAGAAGCTATCATCCGTGACTCGCGCGAACATGTTATTTTAGAAGCTGCGAAACCTCAGGGTATTCCGACCATGATTCAAGATGGTATCGAAAAAATCATATTAGGCCAAACCTCTTTAAGTGAACTTGAACGAGTAATTGAACTTCCCTACGAGATTGCGAGTGCTATTAAAGTTGAAAAACCTCCCGAAGAAAAAAAAGAAGCCAGCGATGATGACTTCCTCAATCACGTAATTTAATGCATTGACTAAACTCAAGTAACAAAACAAAAATCGGTCAAGACCGATTTTTGTTTTTTTATGATACTGTCAGATTAGTTCATTTAATTCATCCAGTGTTTTTCTCATGGAGAGAAAAACCAGGAAATAAATTCGTAATATATCGTCCCGATATTTACTCATTCAAGAATATAACTCTCTAAGCAAGGCTTCCGCATTGAAAGTGAATACCGCGCTAAGAAGTCTCGCAGCACTCTCACTCTAGGGTGAACGCCGCAAAAACCCTCGCAACGTATCCAAGTTGCTTAGAGAGTTATCGTCTGGAATGTATGAAAAACGGGGGCTAGATTCCAAGAATCTGGCGGGAGAACAATCTGATAACAAACATACTAGCATAGAATAAAAATTTGTCAACTATTTCACCCACGCCGGGTGTTTTTTGTTATACTGTGTACACTATGAGTAAATCAGCTATTAAGCGCGACGAAGCTGGAGGATTAGACAGAACGCTCCGTCCGCAGGTCTGGGAAGAGTACATCGGCCAAGCAAAAACGAAAGAAAATTTACGTATTTTACTCACCGCTGCTAAAGAGCGAGGGCATGCGGCTGAACATATTCTTCTGTATGGTCCGCCTGGACTGGGAAAAACTACTCTAGCGAACTTAATTGCGAAAACGCTTGGTACCAATATGCGTATCACCTCTGGTCCTGCTATCGAACGAGTCGGGGACCTTGCAGCCATTTTGACCAACCTCTCCCCGGGTGACGTTCTGTTTATTGATGAAATCCACCGCCTTTCAAAAAGCATTGAGGAGGTGCTTTATCCAGCTATGGAATCTGGAGTGTTAGACATTATCATTGGAAAAGGTCCATCTGCTCGTACCGTCCAACTAGAACTTCCACCCTTTACTATGGTAGCTGCCACGACTCGCATCTCTCTTCTCTCTTCCCCGCTGCGTTCACGATTCTCTGGAGGAACCTTCCGGCTCGAGTTTTACAGTACCGAAGAAATCGCTACCATTTTAAAACGCTCTGCAGAATTGCTGGGAGTAAAAACAAATGATGAACTATTGTTTAGTGTTGCAGAGCGCTGTCGAGCTACCCCACGAACTGCCAACTATCTACTCAAGAGATGTCGTGACTTAGCTCAACTCGAAGGAGGTGATATCACTAAAGACATTATCCAAAAAACGTTTGCCTTATTAGAAATTGACGAATTAGGACTCGGCTCGCCAGATAGAGCTGTACTGGAAGTGATTATTGAAAAATTTAATGGTGGCCCGGTTGGCCTGAATACTATTGCCGCAGCAACCGGAGAGGAGCAATCTACTATTGAAGATGTAATTGAGCCCTACCTCATTCGTCACGGACTGCTTGAGCGAACTCCCCGCGGAAGAATTGCGAGCAACACAGCCTACTCTCATTTGAAGTATCCTCAGAATTAATCAATAAGAATAGCCCCTCAACAAGTACGTTGGGGGGCTATGTGTCATTCTCGCCTTATTTAAGCGAGAGAGCCGATGGGCGTGACTGGCACACCCTTCACCAGCTTTCCGCCAGCGTTGACGATGACCTTCCCACCTTCAGCAATGGCGACGATGGCACCTTGTGCGGAAATCGTCCCCGTGCAGATGGTTGCCATTCGGCCGATGATTGCGTCAACAGAGGCGGAAAGAGTCTGATTCGAAACAGCCATTGTTTTTCCTTCATGTTACGTGTTTGTACTGTTTATATTATACATATTTATTGTAATTTGTCAATAATTCCCTACTCATTTTGCTGGATTTTTAGTACACTCAATAAGAATAATATTTTAGATATGTCAGGACATAATAAGTGGTCAAAAATTAAACATAAAAAAGGTGCTACTGATGCTCAGCGTAGTAAGTTGTTTTCAAAACATTCTTCTCTCATTACCATGGAAGTGAAGAAAGCTGGTGGTAGTACTGACTCGGCAGGTGTTTTATCTGCTATTGAACGAGCTAAAAAAGACTCGATGCCAAAAGATGCCATCGAACGGGCTTTAGCTAAGGGCTATGGTGCCGCCTGAGATTCGTTTGAATAAGAGAGTTGTGAAGGTCACGCCCCGGGGGGCGTCGGGCTGGGG
>CAYGOP010000020.1:0-17924 GCA_964351645.1 uncultured Candidatus Saccharibacteria bacterium
TGTGGTGTTCTTTTTGCCTGCCATTACATGCTCCTCTGTGGTTTCTCATGTACTCGTTCACTGTCTGCACTTTACAACAAAAGTACATTTAGTCAATTATTTACACCGTATACTCACTCCCTTGCCCCAAGCGTTCCATGGCAAGGTGAGCTGGTGTGCGGGCACTAAGTCTAAAAGCCACTGAGTGAATGTGTTACAGTTTGGCCCAAATATCATGTGGTAGTTTTTGTCAAAAGGATACTCAAAAGCTTTCTCAAAAATGGCTTGGTACAGTCTATGAGCAGTAGAGTGTTGTGCACCGGTTATTGATTGGTGTATTTTACCAGTTTGTCTATTTTTTGTGTGTCCAGGGTCTGCAAAAGGTGAGAAGGTTGTGCCAAGGTGATTGGGAAAAATATTTCGGTAAATATAGTTTTTACTTTTGTCACCATGTTGAATTCCTGGGTATCCCCAAAAATCAAACCGTTGCGTTGTGTTATTGTGTGATATTTCAATCCAAGTATGGCACGTGAAATTGAGTGGAAATGACATTGGGGTGGAATAAATTGCAACGGTATAAGAGCGTTCCATCAGATAAAAGTATAGCACAGACGTTTTTTAAACATCGAGAAAGCTTGATATACTAAGTGTTGGTAGTGCGTAACTATCTGTAAACAACAATAATTTTATGTTAAAAGAAGGAAGAAAAGCACCAGCTTTTAAGTTGGTTGATCAAGACGAACAGACTCATGCCCTGAAGGATTATGTAGGCAAATGGGTGCTGGTATATATATACCCCAAAGATGACACCCCGGGATGTACGAAAGAAGCCTGCATGATTGCTGAGGTATACAAAGACTTCAAACGCTTGGGAGTAACTGTGTTTGGTTTAAGTAAAGATACTCCAAAGTCGCACAAGAAATTTGCTGAGAAATATAACTTGCCATTTACGTTGTTGTCAGATGAAACCATGGCAACGATTGAAAAGTATGGCGCGTTCGTAGAGAAGAAAATGTACGGCAAACCAGTGCGAGGGACACTCCGTATTTCGTACCTTATCAATCCGGACGGGAAGATTGCGAAAGTCTATCCAACGGTTGATCCGGCGAATCACGCTCTAGAATTGTTGGCTGATATCAAAGTAGCAAAAAAGGCATATACAGCAACGACAAAATAGAAAGAAAAAACCTCTGATGAATCAAAGGTTTTTTCTTTCTACTGAATTTTCATAAAGAGAAGACGTAAGCTGTTAGCGACTACGAGCAAGGTGCCACCTTCGTGACCGATCACTCCCAGTGGGAGAGGAAGGTGCCACCCAATCGTCACAACGACCATCAATAGCATGATTCCTACTGCAAAAATAAGATTCTGTTTGATGATGCGATTCATTTGTAATGAGAGTCGGTAGGCGTAGGCGAGCTTGCGTAAGTCATCTGAGAGAAGTGCGACATCGGCCGCCTCAAGTGCGACATCGCTTCCGGCCACACCCATGGCGACACCTACTTGAGCTGTTGCAAGCGCTGCTGCATCGTTTACTCCATCACCAACAAATGCCACTTTATATTGAGACTGTAATTCTTTTACAAGATTTACCTTGTCTTCAGGCAAGAGGGCGCCGTGAATGTGTTCTGGAGCAAAGCCAGCTTCTTTTCCTATGACTTCAGCTACTGTTTGTGTGTCACCAGTAAGCATGCGTAATTGAGATACACCTAGCTTCCGGAGTTGGTCCGATACGGGCTTGGTAGTGTCTCGCAGAGTATCTGCCAATCCAATCACGCCATGAATCTGCTCGTTTACTCCTACGATGACTGGTGTTTTGCCAGATGCTTCAAGATTTTTGATGGCCTCTAATTGCTCTGTGGTCGCCTCAATAGACTGGGTTTCTACTAAGCGGATATTACCTACCCAGTAGCGTGCGCCAGCTTGGGTGGTGGTGACAATTCCTTTCCCAACTACCATTTCTGTCTCTGCGTCAGGGTGAGCAGTGATGTTTTGCTCGATTGCATAGCTCACGATACTTTTTGCGAGAGGGTGGTCTGAATGTTCTTCTACGGTACGAGCGACAGCAATCAGTTCTTCTTTTGAACAACTGAATGGGAGAACGTCTGTGACGTACAACGCGCCGTGGGTAAGGGTGCCAGTCTTGTCAAACGCAATAGCTTGTACATTACTAAAGTCTTCTAGTGCCGCTCCACCTTTAAATAAGACACCGTTGCGAGCTGCGACTGCCAGGGCTGAAAGCACTGCTGCCGGTACACTAATCACAATCGCACAGGGACTGGCAACTACTAATAGAGTTGCTGCCTTGTAAGCTGCTTCTGAGAATGGGATATCAAGCAGTATAAATATACCCAGTGCGAGCGTGCTCCCGACAAGTACAAAAATTGTATAACGTTCTCCAAACCAGTCACTGAAGCGTTCGCTTGGTGCTTTTGTTTCTTGGGCCTCAGTTACGAGTTGAATCATCTTCGCTAGGGTTGACGCGCCAGCTTCTGCGGTGACTCGAATCTGCAGCACGGCGTTTTGGTTGAGGGTGCCAGCAAACACTTGGTCGCCTGGTTCTTTATCAGCGGGGACAGATTCGCCGGTAACAGATGATTGGTCGATTGCTCCGGTGCCTGATACGATAATTCCATCAATCGCAATTCGTTCACCTGGGCGCACGAGAACGACATCATCAATCCTTAACTCCGACACGCTGACTTTTTCTGTCGTACCATCAGCTTTTTTACGATGAGCAGTATCTGGTCGTAGTTTCATCAAAGATGCCACTGAGCGCTTGGTGTTACCCATAGCGTAGCCTTCAAGCGTGCCGGCCAAGCTAAAGAGAAAGAGCAGGATTGCTCCGTCATTTACTTCACCAACTGCCGCCGCTGCAAGGGCAGCGAGCACCATCAGCAGATTGATATCCAGACTGCCGTGCAGTAGTTTTGCTACCGCATCTTTTGCAGCCCGAAATCCACCCGCCAGGTAGGTTGCAAGATAGGCAGCAATAATCGCCCAAAGAGGGCCGTCAAAGATACCGATAGTGACTGCTCCCAGGAGTCCAAGCAGGGTAATACTGGTTAGAATAATGTTTACTCGGAGCTCTGCTCGCTCCTCCTCAATTTCTAGGAGAATCTTGTCTACTGCTTGTTTCATGGGTTTGAGTATACCAGAATAGACTTTCTTTGGTTGACTGAGAGTATCCAAGGGCAGCCCTCGGGAATTTATTTGTTTGCGCGTTTTTAGATAAAATGGCAGGGATGAGAACTATCTGTATAATGCATCTACATAAGTGTAACTTTTATATATGTCAGACCGTCATTTAACGAGAACCGCAGTATTTGTTATTTTGGAGAGAGAGGGCAAAGTGTTCTTCTTACGAAGAGCAAACACAGGCTGGGCCGATGGGATGCTCACTGTGCCAGCCGGGCACGTAGATAAGGGTTGTCTGGTGACTGATGCAGCAATCACTGAAGCTAAGGAAGAAGCTGGTGTCGATATAACAGTAGATGATTTAGAGTTTGTGCATGTCGATTACATTCGCGATGAGTATGTAAACTTCTATTTCAAAGCTAAAAAGTGGGAAGGTGAACCGGTGGTAGGGGAGCCTCACATGGCGAGTGAAGGAGTGTGGATTGATACACATAATCTACCCAAAGACGTTACTCCACAACTGAAAAGATTGTTTGCTGCGCTTGAGACACATTCGTATTTCTCAGAGTTTGATAGAGAGCTGTAGAGGGTATAGAAAACCGCAAAGCTGTGCTTTGCGGTTTTCTGTACGTGTGATCCCACGGGGAGTCGAACCCCGATTTCCAGGATGAAAACCTGGCGTCCTAACCACTAGACGATGGGACCAAATCGGTAGATTTGGTGCTTGTTCTAGATAACCTAAACAAGTGCGCACCATCATAGCAAAAATGTCAAAAAATGCCAGTCCTTTTAGGGATTTGTAGTGTGTTAGTATTTTCTTATTATCCAGCTATGAATATTGTATGAATGCTTACCCAGTCGCTCCTGATACACACCTGCTCATTATTAAGCGAGGAGAAAAGGTTATTGAGTCCATCATGCGCTTTTGTCACGAACACAACATCGTAAACGCCGAACTCTCAGGGTTGGGTGCGGTCGATGAAATTGAGTGTGGGTATTATGATTTAGAGAATCGTGTCTACGAGATGGAAACCTACCAGGGTATGTTTGAGGTAGTGAATATCTCTGCGAACGTCATGCGCAAAGAAGAAGATATCTTCGTGCATATGCATGCGGTGTTTACTGATGAGCAGAATAATTCTTTCGGAGGGCATGTGCAAGAGATGAGAGTGGGGGTGACTTTGGAAGTAATCGTGCGTCAATTTCACACCACTCTGAAGCGGGAATTTGATGACGAAACCGGCCTGTTTTTGGTCTCTGGTCACTAAGAGTTTTTCCCTAGTTATGCGTGGGTTTGCCAATAGTTTGTACCCACAGTTATACATGGTTTATGCACAGGTTATGCACATTAGCTATGAAATATAAGGTTTTCTCAGTGTATTGCTTATATTCTCCCATATGAGAACCTGTGGATAGGCCTGCGCGGTGGTGAAGTATTCAACATACTAGTCCGAGGCTACGGACATTCGCGCGCAGACCGAAGCTCTACGTTGTACAAGTAAAAGCGCCCTGGAGGGGGCGCTTTTACGTTTTTGGGTGTTTTTATACTTTACTTAGTCTTGAGGGTGACGTAGATGTCTTCAAGGGCCTTTACTCCATCTCCAGCTGAGATGTTGTTTTGGTGATACTTCACATTGGTGCAATCACCAGCTGCCCAGACATTTTCCGCTGATGTTTTTTGCGTCCAAGGGTCGATAGTGATTCTCTTGTATTCATCAAGCTCAACCACACCTTCCACAAACGCAGTGTTTGGAATCATGCCGATTTCAACAAAGATTCCAGTCACAGGCAGGATATGGTCTTCGCCAGTTGTGGTGTCGGTGTACTTGAGTCCGTTCACAAACTTTTCAGCCATCACTTCTTTGGTATCAGCGTTGAGGATGCCGGTCATGTTTTCGTGAGCGAGTACTTTTTCAACGGTCACTGGGTCGGCTTTAAACGCCGGTCCGCGGTGGAGTAGGGTAACGCTCTTGGCGTACGCGAGGAGTTGAGCGGCGGTTTCAAAGCCTGCGTTTCCACCTCCAATAACAACAACATCTTGGCCGGCAAAAATTGGCCCGTCGCAACTGGCGCAATAGGTCACTCCCTTGTGTTCAAACGCATCTGCGCCTGGTACGTCGAGTCGTCGACGTCCTGAACCAGAAGCAATCAGTACAGCTTTTCCGGTGTGTGTACTTCCGTCCTCAAGAGTGACCTGATACCCCCCATCAATTTTGTCGAGCTTGGTCGCGTACTGGTTGTTAATGATGGATACATGATCATTTGCATATGTCTCAAGGTGACCTTTTAGGTCTGCGGCCAGTTTTGGTCCGGCAATCGATGGAGTACCAATCCAGTTTTGAATGTCGGTTGAGACCGTACTTTGCCCACCCCATTCTTTGGTAATAAAGAGTGAGTTGAGGTGTTTTCGTGAAGCATACACTCCAGCTGAAGTTCCCGCTGGACCGCCACCAATAATTAACAAATCGTACATAAGTGAAATTTCGAATCTGAATTTAGGAATAGTGCCACTAGAATACCATACCTCGTTTGACTGCACATACCCCTAGGGGGTATACTGTAAACATGCCAGATAAGTTAATGCATAATCGACTCAGTCGAATAGAAGGGCAGTTAAAAAAACTGCAAACAGAAATTGATTCTGATACAGATTGTTCCCTTATCATCCCTCAATTTCTGGCAGTGAAAGGGGCGCTTGCATCTGCTTTTGAGGAGTATGTAAAACAGTCTCTAGAGCATTGCCAGGATTCAGATGAAATGAAAATGAAGCAATTAATCGCCTTACTCGTTCGTTCATAATTAGATATTTATATGAGACATATTTCAGTTCAAAGTTTTAAAGAGGTGGTAGCTGCCGAAAAAGGCAACTCAGCAGTTGATTTTATTAATGTCTGTACTCCGGCGGAGTATAAAGAAAAACATATTGAAGGGGTTCGAAGTGTGCCGCTGGCAGAGATTGAGCATAGAATAGGTGAATTTTCAGGTAAGCAAACAGTGTATGTGCACTGCCGCTCAGGCAAGCGAGCAGCAGCAGCTATTGAGGCTTTGCAAAATGGGGGAGTGACTGCAGAGCTGGTAAATGTAGAGGGGGGAATTCTTGCTTGGGACGAGGCCGGTTTTCCAACCAGGTCCGTCACGAATCGGATGCCAATCATGAGACAGGTTCTGCTGACAGCTGGTTTGTTGGTTTTGACCGGGGTTCTTCTAGGATGGTTTGTAAATGAACTATTTTATGTGCTGGCTGGTTTTGTGGGAGCTGGTTTGTCTTTCGCGGGAGCGAGTGGTTGGTGCGGAATGTCTTACGTGCTGGCAAAAATGCCGTGGAATAAATAACATAACTAAAATACTATGGATACAAAAACAGCAGAAACATATGATTACACTGCTCAGCTTGAGCACAAGCCCGAAGTGGAAGCGTTTTTTCATGCTCCTACCTTTACGTTTAGTTATGTGGTAGCAGATCCAAAAACAAAACACTGTGCCGTAATAGATAGTGTAATCGATTTTGATTTGCCAAGTGGCACACTTGGCTATGAGAGTGCAGATAAAATAATTGCATTCGTTCGAGAGAGAGGATACTCAGTAGAGTGGATACTGGAGACACATATGCATGCTGACCATCTTTCTGCAGCAACGTATATTAAAAAAGAACTAGGTGGGAAGGTGGCAATCGGGAATCATATCCGTGATATTCAGGGTATGTATCAAGATGTATTTAAGGTGACTGAAGCCGAGCTAGAAGAGGGCCGAAATCAATTCGATGTCTTGTGGGAAGATTTTGACACTTTTACGCTTGGTTCTTTGCCAGCTTTTACTTTCTACACTCCAGGACATACACCGGCTGATATTATCTATGGAATTGGGGATGTAGTGTTTGCGGGTGACACGCTCTTCATGCCTGACTTTGGAACAGCACGCTGTGACTTCCCAAGAGGCAGTGCTCGCTCTATGTATGCGTCTGCACAAAAGATTCTAGCGCTTCCGGAGGAAATGCGAATGTTCATGTGTCATGATTATCTACCAGAGGGTCGAAGTGAGTATTTGTACGAGACAACTATTGCGGAACAGAAGCACTCTAATATTCATTTGCACGAAGGGGCTCAAGCAGATGAATTTGTGCAGATGCGTGAAGCACGTGATGCTACACTGCCAATACCAAAGCTGATGATTCCGTCCTTGCAGGTAAATGTACGAGCCGGAAAAGTGCCAGAGGTGGGGGGTGTGCCAATGCTACATCTCCCCATAAATAGTATTTTTTCTCATTACACCAAATAGCAGGAAAATAAAAAAACCGCACATATGCGGTTTTTTTATGATTTGGAGGGTGGGTTTTTGAGTGAATGTTACTTAAGCTTGCTTCGTCGCAAGAATGCTGGAACTGCGCCCCAGTCATCCTCATCGTCCGTATCATCAGCTGGGTCAACCGGCTTAGGGTCACGCTTTGGTGGTTGTTCACTGACTGTTGAATTTGCTGTAGTGTCGACTTTCGGCGCCTCAGGTTTTTTAGCGCTTGGAAGAGAGTTGAAAATCTTTCCTCGTGTAGTAGGAACCTCATCTTCCTTTTCTTCTTCCTCTTCTCGCCTTTGCGTAGCACTTGGTGCTTGACGGGAAATCGTGTAGCTGTTGTTTGCAGTTGCTTCCTCTGGGAAACCAGTTGCAATAACAGTTACCTTAAGCTCATTCTTCTTGAGCTTTTCGTCTCGAATCGCTCCAAAGATAACTCGCGCTTGTGGGTCGATTGATTCGGTAATGACGCGAGCAGAGTCTTGGATTTCAAGCATTCCTAAATCTTCACCACCAGCGATGGCAAAGAGCACTCCCTTTGCTCCTGTAATAGAGACCTCAAGGAGGGGAGAGTTAATAGCAGCTCGAGCCGCTTCTTCCGCTCGCTTCTCGCCAGATGAGATTCCTACACCCATAAGCGCAGAACCGGCATTTTCCATAACAGAACGAATGTCAGCAAAGTCAACGTTAATGATACCTGGCATCGTGATGAGGTCAGAGATACCTTCAACTGCTTGCTTCAAGATATTGTCACACTGTTCAAAAGCACTTCGAACTGTAGTTTCTTTATCTACGATAGCGAGTAGACGATCGTTTGGAATAGTAATGAGTGCGTCAACTTCTTGCTTGAGCTCTTCGATTCCTTCAAGAGCAAGACGCATACGTTGCTGTCCTTCAAACAAGAATGGCTTCGTGACAACCCCGACAGTAAGCGCTCCGCTGTCGCGAGCAATCTTAGCTACCACTGGTGCAGCACCGGTTCCGGTTCCTCCGCCCATGCCTCCAGTAATGAAGACCATGTCTGAGCCTTTGATTGCGTTATTGATTTCTTCACGCGTTTCTTCAGCTGCACGACGTCCCATGTCGGGATTTCCTCCAGCTCCAAGACCACGAGTAAGGTTCTTACCAATGTGGATTTTCTTCTTTGCTAAAGAGTTGTGTAGGTCTTGCGCATCGCTATTGATAGCGATAAACTCAACTCCTTTTACTTTTGAGGACACCATATGATTTACGGCATTGCCTCCTGAACCTCCAACTCCGACGACTCGGATACGTGCGAAGGATTCGACGTCTGATTTAATTTGTTCCATGTATTTCTGTTTCTATTGCGTCTGTTCGCACCCACCCCTGAGCACGAGTTCTAGTAATATGCCTATAATACACGTGTAAAAAAATCCTGTCACCATCTTGACAGGTTTGAGAATCGTGTAATTGCTATATTAAAAAAACTAAGGTAAAAACTGGCTAAACCAAGAGAGGAGGCTGCGACGGGTATGTTTGATCATTCCCATTGGTGAAGTCTCTTGCACATCACTTGCGCCCCACATGCAGAGTCCGTACGCAACGGCCCAGGAGGCATCTTTAATACGAGTACTCTTGCCGATGTCGAGTGTGGCAATGCGGGCTGGTAGTTCTAGGGTTTGTTTTGCTACCTCAACCGTTCCGTTTACGGTTGCTCCACCTCCAGTCAAGATAACACCAGCCGGGAGAAGACCATCTCGTTTGATTTTCTTAAGTTGGCTATCAATTAGACCAAAGATTGTTTTCAGGCGTTCCTGAATAATTTCGTCCAGCTTCTTTTTTGAGTACGTTGCACTGGTCATCGCTCCGCGTTTAATTTTTTCTGCATCTTCTAGCGGCACTCGCAGTCCGAGTGCAATGTCATTAGTGATATCGTTTGAGCCAGTGGGGAAGATTTTGAGTGAGATTGGGGTCGAGTCTTCGAATACTACGATTGATGTAGTTTCTGCACCGATGTTCGTTAAGATACAGCCAGCGCGCTTTTGTACTTTTGAGAGCATGACAAAACTGGCAGCGAGCGGTGATGCAATAACATCATCGACATAGATACCAATTCCTTCGATTGTGTTGATGAGGTCATTTACGTGTTGTTCGTAGGTAGTGATGAACAAACTGTCTATTTCGAGTTTTGTACCTTTCAGACCATGTGGTCGACCAAGGACCTCTGTTCCGTCGATTGTATACCGAAGCGGGATGCTGTGCAGAATGCGCCGGTTGGGGATGTGGTCCATGATTCGCTCTTCACTGTCTTGCATGACCTTTTCCAAGTCAGAAGCTGTTACCTCAGAGTCAGCCCGGGCAGGAATAATTTCTCCTCGGGAATAAATCTCCTCAAGACCGATGCTTCCAATCCCAACGTGAGCACGTTTAATAGTGACTCCTGAATTCTTCTCGGCTTGAGCGATGGCTGTTTTGATGCTGCGAGCCACTTCGCTTTCTTGCATGATGTAGCCGCTCTTGAGTCCACGACTCTCAGCTAAGCCGGTGCCGATAATTTCTGGTCGCTGATTGGGAGAGTCTTTTTTTGGCATGCGAGCAACCGCCACTTTTACGTGGTACGTTCCGACATCAATTCCTGTGATGATTTTATCAGCCATTACAATTACGAAATATTAAATTTCTTTAGAAACTTCTGCTCCTGTGTGTCCATTGTATCCCCATGGTCCAGTCCTTTCAAATGCAAGCAGCCGTGGATAAAAAGAAACGCTACATATCCCTTCGGAGTCAGTTTGTAGGCTTCCGCTTCTTTTTGAGCGACCAGTGGGCAGATAAAAATCTCTCCAGCTGTTTCACTTAAAGGGAAAGAGAGCACGTTCGGACTGTAGGTTTTCTTTCGGTATTCTGTATTGAGAGTGGCAGCTCTCTTTTTTCCGATAAACACTAAAGAGAGCTCGTATCGCTTTCCAAGAATTGCTTCTTTTATATCTTGGTAGGCGTGTGATGGGTGTGACTTGATGGTGGAGGTGATAGAAAAAGCGCTCATAGGTTGGTCTATTATACAGTGTCAGCCATACAAAAACAGCCGGTACTGTGTACCGGCTGTTTTTGTTAAGAGTGACTTATCGACGTCGTCCTCGGAATTCTTGAACTTTACCAAGTTTTACGAGTTTCTCGTACGTTTCTCGCTTATCAAGCTTCTTGAGCTTAGCAGTTCGTTGAACGTTCTTACTCTTGGTGCGATTAAAATATCGTCCTCCGCGTACCTTTGGAACAATTCCTGCTCCTTGCACACGCTTTGTGAAACGGCGAATTACGTTCGCGCTACTTTCATTGTTATTCTTTTCTACTTCAACATTGGTTGCCATATGTGCGGAAGAGAATACCACTTTGTAGTAGTTCGTGCAAGCGTTTAGGCGAGTACGACTGACTTTCGTTTGAGCTTCTTGATAAGGGCGTCATGAGTGATATATTCCTGGTTTCTGTCAATCATATCGCGCAGGATGACCGTATTCTCCACAAACTCTTTCTGTCCAATAATCAAGGTGTATTTAACCCCTCGAGCCTCAGCGTCTCGTAGTTGAGTAGAGAGTGAATCACTCGCCAAATCGTGAAATACCGGGATACCAGCAAGACGGAGACTGTCGATAAGCAATAGACTGCGGATTTTTGGTCCAAAACCGAGCTGTACGACGTATACTGATGGTTTCTGTACTTTTGGTCGTGGGGCTCTGGCTGGAGCCTTGCTGTTCTTTAAAACGACTACAGCGCCAACAGCAGGGGTGCGGGTGCGGGTGGTTCGATAGACAAATTCATCAAAGCGTCCACCTCGGGCACTAATTGGTGCTGGTACTTCGTCTTCAGAGTTGATATCAAGGGAAAAGATAGCGTCTGAGTAACATTCGTGATGACCCATCATCTTTGGATCGATTTCGTACGGAGTAGAGCTCATATCCAAATATTCAATGATTTCTCGGAAGTGTTTCCGGCTTGGGTCACTTAAGTATTCGAGTGGATTTGGACTACGGTGCACAAGCTCATGATTTTGTTCAATCAGACTCGTCAGAGCACTTAGTGGGTGGTCCTTCATAAGTTCGCGAGCGTCAGCTGGCATAATGTCCATTCGCTTTTTGAGGAAGTTTGCGAGCTCTCGACTGTAGCGAGTGATTGAGTCGGTGTCACCCAGAGAGTTAATTTTGACCGTGTGGTCTGTGTAGCCCAATTCTGTAACTAGAGCTCGGGTGGCTTGAATGAGAATTGCTTCAGCGATACTTCGCTCAACATTAAAAATATGAAACGTCACAGCGGTTTCGTTTGTGTAGGGAACTTGCTGGAAAGAGTAGAGCAGAATCGGTTTTTCTAAAGCGTGGAGTTTTTCTTCGCAAAAAGTAGCGATTCCAGAACTGAGTAGGCCAGCGTGCGCGTCAATCTTTTTATTTGTGCCAGTCACGGTGTGAGGCATGCTCTTGATGCACGTTTTACACTCAGGAGTTTTACGCAGTTGGTCGATGGTCTGAAAACCGAAGTGTTCAGCAGTGTGATTCGCGACTTTGAGAAACTCTGTTGGTGTGTGTGGCATACGCAATATTTAGATTTTTAAAGATTTATTCGGTGCTCTTTGCGACAACTCCGTCTACTTGAGCTGTACCTGGTAGGTAGCCCACTTCGCTTGGCGGAAAGAGTCTTAAGAAAGCTCGTCCAACGATGCGGTCTTCCTGGAGAATACCCCAACTTCTTGAGTCAGAGCTTTGGTCTCGATTATCTCCCATCACAAAATACTCACGTTCGGCAAGAGTTTCAGTCAGGCTTGGGCTGTTTTGCATAGACTTGATGTATGGCTCATTCAATACTAATCCGTCCGGATATTCTTCGTTTGTGATGGTGACTTTATTGTCAGCGATAGTAATGGTGTCGCCAGGAATACCAATTACTCGCTTAATAAAGAATTTTGAAGGGTCTTTTGGATACCGGAAGATAACTACTTCTCCACGGTCTGGGCTGTCAAAGTGATAGGTAACCTGGTCGACTATCAGATATTCACCGCTATGGAAAGTGTTGTCCATTGAAGCTCCAGAAACAATGAATGGTTGAGCGACAAACATCCGGATTGGAATCACTATAAGGATGGCAATGATTGAGAAGCGAACAATTTCTGTAAGTGGATGTTCTTCTTTGACTGGTGTATCAGAATTGATATCAGTGGAGGATTCTTTTTTTGAGAAGACTGACATAGATGAGTACGAATTCCTCCTAGTATACGAAATTTTGAAACTAAAAACAAACTTCTGTTTTTTGCGAAAAAAGTCACGAAAGTAAAATTCATTCAAGACATTTTTCGTGTACAATATTATCCATGTATTACATCGTTGGTCTGGGAAATCCTGGAGAAAAATACGAGCGCACTCGACATAATGTTGGGTGGCAAGCGCTGGATATTTGCTTGCAAGCTTGGGGAATACCTAGTCTTCTTTTAGATAATAAAATGAGCGGTCGAGTGACTGAAGGTCCACTCGGAGAGTCATATGTGAAAGTGTTGTATCCAGATACTTTTATGAATAATTCTGGCGCCGCGGTAGTAAAGTTTGTACCAGCAAAAGAGACTGCGCAGCTGGTAGTGGTGCATGACGATGTTGATTTACCTCTCGGCGAAATCAAAGTTACAAAAGGCCGAGGTGGGGGAGGAAACAATGGAGTGCAGTCCGTTATTCAAAAACTGGGTACCAAAGACTTTGTTCGAGTTCGGATTGGTGTGGCGCCCAAGAGTTTATTCACTGGAGCGACAAAACGCCCATCCGGAGGCGGTCCACTGGAAAGATTTGTTTTAAAGCCGTTTGGGATTCTCGAACAGCGACAATTGCCAGATGTGTATGAAAGAACCAAACAGGCACTCGAAATAATTGTGCAAGAAGGAGTAGAGGTCGCAATGAATAAATGCAACTAAGAAACCGCCCCGAATCCGAAGATTGGGGGCGGCGACGCTGATGGTTCAGTGGAAGCGGGTCCGGTGTGCGATGCTTTTGGAACGGGCTCGAACTGTCGTTTCGTGTTTCATGCGGGCGATGGCTTCGTCCGACACGAGCACCAGAAGTGCAGTGAGGCCGAAGGCGATACTACCGATTGTCGGCAGAATAATCTGCATGTCCAGTGCCAGATTTGCCCAACCTACATCGTAGATGAAAAGGCAGACGGCAATGACAGCTACTTGGCAGACGATGAGCGTAGCGATGCGAATGAGCATGGAAATTCCTCCGTTTTTGCTTGTAATATTATACTTAATATATACAAAAAGTCAATAAAAGAGTATTTTGATACGAGTTCCGCAAGCACGAAAAAACTGGCCTTTGAGCCAGTTTTTTCGTGCTTGTAATCTTATTATTGAGACTACTTTGCTTCGTTTGCGTCTTTGTATGACAATGTCATCTTTTGCTCATTTGGTTCAAAGAGAGAAATCTTGAACTTGTACACACTTCCGAGTGAAAGCGCAGCCTTTAGTTTTTCTTCAGTTTCAAATTCTGAAACGTGAACCAAACCAGCTACTCCTTCTTCGATAGAAGCCAAAGCGCCGTGCTTGTTGTACTTAATAACAACACCATCGACAGTTTGACCTTTTTCGTACTTCTTAGAAGCAGTTACCCATGGGTTTTCTTTCAGTTGTTTGATTGAGAGAGAGATCTTATCGTCTTTTACCTCGATAACTTTCACATCTACTACATCACCAACCTTGTAAAGAGCTTTTGTATCTTCCACGAGGCCCCAGTCAAGTTCTGAGATGTGTACCAAACCTTCTAGACCTGGTTCAAGTTTTACGAATACTCCGAAGTCTACTGCGCCGGTTACTTCACCCTTTACAATGTTTCCAACATCGTACTTGTTTACCTTTTCTTCTTTTTCTTCTTTTTCTTGGAGACCCTTTTCAGAGAAGATAAGTTTGTGTTCTTTTGGATCAGCCGTAATCATTACGAGTGATAGGTGTTGGCCAACGAGTTCGTTGAGCGCGGTAAGAATCTTGTCCTTATCACCATCTGAAACACGTGGGTAGTTTTCAGCAGACAGTTGTGACGCTGGAAGGAATCCTTGGATACCTTGCCAGTCGATGATAAGTCCACCCTTGTTTGCTTCTTTTACTTCAAGACTGAGTACAGTAGCGTTCTTGACTGCTGATTCAGCGTCAGCCCAGATAAGCGCTTGTCGAGCTTCCTTGAGTGATAGTTCGATGTATCCGTCTTCGTTGTCTGTTGTGACAACTTTTGCGTCGATAGCATCTCCAGGGTGAACCTTTCGCAGGATATCTCGAGCATTCATGTATTCACGGCCGTAGATGATACCAGTACCAAAAGGTGCTACGTCGATGTAGACCTTTGCTCGTCCGATAGCAGATACCACTCCTGATACGATTTCTCCGTCTTGCGGAGCAGTGGGAATTGAGTCAACTAAAGTGCTCATTACGCCACCTGAATGTGCTTCAGTAGCAACTGCTACTTCCGCTTTGTCTTTAGACTTAGTGAGTCCAAACATACGTTTTTTATTGTTAATCCGACGACACGCGTCCGCGCAACTTATGCTCTGGCCATTGTCCGTGAGCGCGGGGTTTAACGTGTGTCGCTAGAATTGATAATTACCTAAAAGGTGGGTGAAATATAGTATAAAAGCGTTTATTTGTCGAGCGGTCAGACCATTCATCTATGTGCGTTTTTCTCCCTGGTCCTCATTCAGGTAATTTTCATTGCGGAGGGAGAAAAACACACATAGATGAATCTGGCTCAATCAGTGGTAGAGAAAAGAAAAGACCGCACCAGGGTGAGTGGTGCGGTCGAGTTTTAGGGAGAAACTCAGTCTGTCAGCAGAATGAAATGATGCGTTTTTCACGAACTGCTTGGCGAACCTTACGACGCCAGCCAGCCTTTTGTTGCCAGTCAGGTGCACGTTGCCGACCTTTACCTCGGCGGCGGTTCATCCACGTTTTGTGTTCTTTTTCGTCGATAACCTCCCAGGGTGTTTTGCCTCGGTTTGCACCGATACAGCCGTATTGACGGCTGTTTGATGGAAGGGTTTCACTGTCGACCAGTGGCTGAGTGCGGTTTTTCATCCGCACCGGACCGGTTTCGTAGTACGCGCTGTAGCGCGCTTCAGACCAGGCTGCGACGATTTTTTCCCTGTCTTTAATCGAGTTAAAGTCAAGAAGCCGGATGGCCATATGAGCATCCTCTGCCATTTCGCGAAAGTGCTGCTCTTGACCATCTTGAACAGAGTGCACTGAACGGTAATAATAACCGTCGTCCTCGTCGAGTAAGCGGTCCAAGGTATCACGGGCCTCATAGTGTGAGCCATGGATGTCTGCCACATGACCAGGTCCAATCTCATCGATAGCAACCCAGTTAGATTTCGAACCCTGAGGTTTTTCGTCAGGGAAATATCCTTCTTCCCAGCTAAGAAATTGGCCAGTGAAAGCGCTGGGGCAAGTGCCGTGAGAATTGAGGTATCCAGTCATTGTTTTCTCCCTAGTTGTGTGGAACGAACTTAATTGAATAATATTATTACATAATTATTTAGTATTGTCAATATTTTATTATAAAATAATCTTATTTTGCAAAAGAAAAGACCGCACCAGGGTGAGTGGTGCGGTCGAGTTTTAGGGAGCAGAACGAATCTACCAATTCTGCCAGTTTTCATAGCCGGCGGGAACTTGAGTCGAATAGAAAGAGTCAGCATCGTCTTCGTCCCTGTCACGTTTATCTTTCGCCGCTTGGGCAGCAAAGTGATCGACGAGATACTGAAGCGAGTCGTAGGCTGTGTCCATCGCACAGATGTGAGGGTAGGTGCGACCCGACAGGCGAGCTTTGGTGCGACCGCCAGCGAACTGCTGCCATTTCGGAGCGCGACGTTTTCCCTTATGGCGGCGGCGGAGGTTGAAGGAATAGCGATCCTTCTGTCGAGTCAAGTGGTGGCTGATAGCGGTCGAACGAACGAAAACCGAACCTCCGCTGAAGCTCGGCATGTCCGGCTCAGCTTCTTCTTGAGCGCGCCAATCTTCTTCGTACGCGAGCCTCTCAGCTTCTTCGTCCATCTCCTGATACGCCAGAGCGGCGTATTCATCGTCAGTCAGACCGTCATCCCGGACTTCAGGGAAGCGTTGCTCTTCGTAATTGTCATGCTCATCCCACGAGTCGCCTATTTCATAGGCATAAAAGCCGGTGGTGCGGGTCATGGTGCGAGTTTCGATGAAAGCCATTTGCTTCTCCCTGACAAAAATCTTACTCTTAAAATGATAGCACAAGTATACAAAAAGTCAATACTTATTAAAACAAAAAACACCCATACGAGAGTGTCGGATGGGTGGGGTGCTCCTTGGGTGGTATGCCCAAGGAGCGAATCAGCGGCGTGGGCTATATGCCGCAAACCGTACTGAAGAAATGAACGTGGCGGTCGATGACCGCTGGTCGGCGTGTTGAAGATTGCATCTTACTCTACCTCCTGTATTGGTCGAATGTGAAGTAAACCTAACGGATTGTGCAACGGGCCCGTTAGAACCCTATGATGGACTTCCAAGTCATGAGCGGATTTCTCCGTTTTTGTGCCAGCTCACATCGCGCGAGCTGGCATCATTGAGGCCGCCGGCCGAAGGTGTTCACAAAAGATTACAGAACAGAAACGAATTCTTCATCGCGTCTCCTTTGTTATTGTTGAAAAGTACAGTCTGCTGCGAAGCGTTCGGCGACGCCCGAGATGTCGCGGCGACCAATGGTCGCGGCATCATTTTGGCAGTGTCGGCCTGGCGAAAGTCGCCCGATCTACGCTTTGTGCGTGATATAGCCGTTTCGGCCGCAACGCTCCGCAGCAGGTCCATCGGTCCGGTAAGTGCCTAACGCCGTATGAACATCTACTAATTTAGCACATTTAAAATATTTGTCAAGTATTAGTGAGACAAAGAAATACCCAACAAGGGATTCCTTGTTGGGTAGAAAAGAGCGATGAACGCCCATCTGATGTAAATCCGCGCTATTTTATTCACGCCTTTATACCTGGGAGTTACCCCTGATTACCCTCAGACGGGCGCCCAAAGGGCTCTGTTACTTATGTGTTGGTTCCGCCAAACACAACGTCATAAGGAGCTCTACGGACCTGGTTGTTCGAAAAATGAACCTGTTGTCGCTACAGGTGACAAACCAGTGCCCACTAACCCATAGAGTAGTACAAAAATGATATTTGTCCAGTGTTTGAAGGCTTTATTTACACTAAAGAAACCAAGAAGGCATTTCGTTTTTTTGTCGTAGTACCGTATACTATGGCCATTATGGTTATTTCGTATCACGGAGGAGAGTGCTTCAAGGTGTCGTTTGGGAGTACGACATTAGCATTCAATCCAATCGGCAAGAAATCAAAACTCTCACCAGTAAAATTTGGCTCAGACGCTGCGTTTGTGTCCATGTGGCACGAGGATTTTAACGGCGTTGAAAACGTTCAGCATGGCAACAAGGAGCCGTTTGTGGTGGATGGACCGGGTGAGTATGAAGTCGGTTCAGTGACCGCTCGTGGCTTTGGGGTTCAGACTACATATGACAAAGTTG